>PUNR01000410.1 GCA_003551805.1 Loktanella sp. | reverse complement strand
TGCTCAGACGGGGCTTGCGTTGCGACTTGACAGGCCCCCGGGGCGAAGGGATATTGCGGTGAAGGCTGTTGGATTTCCTATCCTTCGATGCGCATATATTTACGCTCTGTGGAAAAACGACCTTTAAGCTGAACCGTGCTGAAGAAAGGGGCCGTCAGGCCACGATGACGCCGGTTCGGGGCTTGATCCGAATAGCTCTAGGTGTTTGCGCGACCGGAGACACCGCTCGGGGTCGAAAAAACTTGTCCAGTTGACAAAATCGGGTGATCTTGCCGTCATGCGTAAGGGCGCTTGGGGAATGTGAGGGAGATACAACTATGGATGGTCGACATATCAAGAGACCATTGCGCGCGCTGCGGAACAAACTACGCTCGATAATTTGTGAGCAAATGGACGTTCACTCATTTCACGTTGATTTTTCAGGAATCTGCTCCGACCCGCTGGAAGCGAGGATAAGAGCGCCCCGGATCCGCCATCTTCTTGAATTGCCGTTCGATCGGTTGCGCGATATGCACCCAATAGTCCCAGATTGGTCCTGCAATCCGTTTGTCTTGACCGCGCAAGCGCTTCTCGAAGACGAAGCACTAACTTTCGACGCCTCGCCCTTGAGAAGCTACTTCAGCCACGTTATTCCAGAAAGCGCCGCCGTAATCGCAGACGGTACCTCGGCACAGCTCAGAGCGATGAAGGCAATCGAGGCAGATCTTCCGTGGATGTCATTTGGTACGCCTGCGGTGGCTTTGAAAGCGGAAAGGTCGATCCGTCAAGCGCGCGAAAACAACGTTGTGTTGTCATTCGAAGACGGAGACTATGCGATGGGGCCGGTTTCGCGCGCGAAAGGGGAATTGGAGTTTTGCCGCATTCGCAAAGTCCTGAAATCTATTATCGACAAAGGATATCATCCGTCTGGTGTCGATGGCCAGATAAATGGCCACCTGATCGAGCATGGTGAGGGCTGGGCAGTCATGATTGACAGTGGAACCCATCGGGCGGCATGTCTTTATGCGCTCAAGTATACCTCCGTACCGGTGCTCATCAGGACTGAACGTAACATTAACAGTGTCGATGTCGATGAATGGCCCCCTGTGAAGGAAAGACTGCTTACCCGCGAGGAAGCGCTTGCGATGTTTAATCGTATCCTGCGCGGCGATAGCCCGGAATGGCTTGATGAGTGCTGGCCTCCGGCCGCTCGCAGACCGTACTTGTGTCCCAGACAACAGTCTATTGACCGTCACTGAGACCTGACCCATGTGCAACCTTTCCATAGCGTGAATAAGCTGCGAATTATCGGAATGTTATATATGGGTTTTTTTGAGCGAGCATTATCCGTCCGGCCTGACAGCCCTGCATGTGTGATGGAGAGAGTGATAGTATCCACTATCGATAGTGAACATCTTGATGTCGGTAATGGCGGGGAAGACGGGTTTGAAGAAGCATGTCTGGTTGAACACATGAACCGAACGATCAAGGACGCGGTCGTCAAGCGTTATCACTACGATGACCACGATCAGCTCGCGCGGCATCTCACCGACTTCTTCAGCGCCTACAATTTCGACCGACGATTGAAGACCCTCAAGGGCCTCACGGCCTACGAGGTTTTGCAAATGCTGGACATAAGAGGCAGAACGATTCATGTTGAATACGACCCATTAAATGCCGAGACTGAGCACCTAGCGCGGCGCAACGCTTGCTGGCTTGACCTTGCGGGTTAAGAAGGGCGCTATCAATTCCCACCCATCACGCAGCGTTGCCCGGCCAGAGGGGAAGGTGCATATGATCAGTGCAGTCAGCGCATATGACAGGACCAACGCGGTTAACAAGCTCAGGGCAGGCGATGTAGGCAACAGGGGTTTCGCCAAAAACGCACCAACCACCGCAAGATGCGCTGCCAATATCAGCGGTCCCGCCGAGGCAACGACATCGCGCAATCTAACTGGCCCCTTGCGGCATAACCATATCCAAAGAATCGGCGTCATTACATATTGCGCGACCGATAGTGCTACGGCTACGCCAAATGCCCCATAGGGCAGACCAATCAAATAAGCACTGACCGCCAGCACGGCCATTACGATGCCCCACAGGGTGTAGTCACGCGTCCGCCCCTGAGAAATGAACAGCCAGCCTGACGGACTGTTGAGCATTCGCAAAAGTCCAGCAAAGCCCAAAGCTTGAAAAATTGTTGCGCTAGCATGCCACTGCGAGCCTAGCAATACGGCCACTACAACATCTGCAAGTGCGATAGCACAGGCAATGCCAGGTAATGACACGAACAGTACAAGGCGCTGAACCCGCAGAAAGGCGCTGCAATATCGGTAAGGTTCATCGATTAAGCGCGATAAGCTTGGGATCATCACTTGCTTTAACGGGCTTGATATGCGGGAGATCGGGAACAGCAAGAGCTTATAGGCGCGGTCGTAAAAGCCCAGTTCTATCCCCCCCCATGCGCGTCCGATAAGCACATTATCTGCGTTTTCAGACACGAAGCTGCTGAGTTTATATCCCGTGACGCCCGCGCCAAAGCCCAACAATGCACGTCCATCCGGAACCCAGCGCCTATGCCGTCACGGACACCGACCCGGACATGGACGTCCAACTGCAGGGATGCGTCTCCGCTCCCTACCGGCGCCGTCGCCCCGCCGATACACCGCTGTATCGGGTGGTGCAAAACCACCTGGAGACCTTTCTCTCGCGGGGTCGGGACGAGTGGTGGGAGGCGAAGGTGCCTCCGCATGCGGAGCGCGAACTGAGGCGCTTTCTGGAGTGTGGCATCCTGGCCCATGGCTTTGCCCGCGCCCGCTGTGACGCCTGCGGTCATGACTTTCTGATCGCCTTCTCCTACAAAGGCCGGGCTGTCTGCCCGTCCTGCAACACGCGGCGCATGGCCGAGACCGCGGCACATCTGGCCGATCACATTC
>PUNR01000167.1 GCA_003551805.1 Loktanella sp. | reverse complement strand
TGCCCCGGCCATTCGGGTGGTGTCGCGTTTCTGAAAAGCCCGATCGGGCAGATGTATCATCAGTTTTACGGTGAAAACATGCTGCGCGCGGATGTCTGCAATTCGGTCGAGGAATTAGGCCAGTTGCTTGACCATAACGGTGCGATTGGTGCGTCAGAGCGGAATGCGGCACGGATTTTCAACGCGGACCATTGTTTCTTTGTGACCAATGGCACATCGACCAGCAACAAGATGGTCTGGCACCATACTGTTGCTCCCGGCGATGTCGTGGTCGTCGACCGCAACTGCCACAAGTCGATCCTGCATAGCATCATCATGACAGGCGCTATCCCGGTGTTCCTGAAGCCGACGCGCAACCATTACGGCATTATCGGCCCGATCCCGCAAAGCGAGTTCGAGGTCGAGACGATCCGCGAAAAGATCCGCGCCAATCCGCTGCTAGCGCATGTTGATGCCGATACGGTCAAACCGCGCATCATGACGCTGACGCAGTCGACCTATGACGGGGTGCTTTACAACACCGAAACCATCAAGGGACTGCTGGACGGTTATGTCGAGAATTTCCATTTCGACGAGGCTTGGCTGCCGCATGCGGCTTTCCACACCTTCTACAGCGATTTTCATTCGATGGGTCGCAAGCGCGAACGCCCGCGCCATGCGGTGACCTATGCCACGCAGTCGATCCACAAACTGCTGGCGGGGATTTCGCAGGCCAGCCATGTGCTGGTGCAGGACAGTCAGGACACGAAACTGGACCGGCATTTGTTCAATGAAGCTTACCTGATGCACACCAGCACCAGCCCGCAATACAGCATCATCGCCAGCTGCGATGTGGCGGCGGCGATGATGGAACCGCCGGGCGGTGTGGCGCTGGTCGAGGAAAGCATCATGGAGGCGCTGGATTTCCGGCGCGCCATGCGCAAGGTCGATGCCGAATTCGGTGATGATGAATGGTGGTTTCAGGTCTGGGGGCCTGATGCGCTGGTCGAGGAAGGCATCGGTGAGCCGCGCGATTGGGTGCTGAAAAAGACCGATGCGGATGGTGTGCAAGCCTCGGACGGAACAGATTCCTGGCATGGGTTTGGCGATATGGCGCGTGGGTTCAATATGCTGGACCCGATCAAGACGACCATCGTCACACCCGGTCTGAACCTTGATGGAAGGTTCGAGGAGATGGGGATTCCCGCATCCATTGTGACCAAATATCTGGTGGAAAACGGGGTCGTGGTGGAAAAGACCGGGCTTTACAGCTTTTTCATAATGTTCACGATTGGCATCACAAAGGGGCGGTGGAATTCGCTTTTGGCGGCGTTGCAGCAATTCAAGGATGATTACGGGCGCAACCAGCCTTTGTGGCGCGTCATGCCGGAATTCATCGCCAAGCACCCGCATTACGAACAGATGGGCCTGCGCGATCTGTGTCAGCATGTGCATCAGCTTTATGCCAAGTACGATGTCGCGATTCTGTCGACCGAGATGTATCTGAGTGATCTGCAACCGGCGATGAAGCCCAATGACGCCTTTGCGCATATCGCGCGGCGCACCACGGAACGGGTCGAAATTGACGATCTGGTCGGGCGGATCACGACGGCATTGGTCACGCCTTATCCGCCGGGTATTCCGCTGTTGATCCCCGGTGAGGTGTTCAATGCCAAGATCGTGGAATACCTAAAGTTCAACCGCGAATTTGAACGGCTTTGCCCGGGGTTCGAGAACGATATCCACGGGCTGGTCGTGGAAAAAGGTGCGGATGGGGTAAAACGCTATTACGCGGATTGCGTGGCGGCTTAGGACGGAAAAGGTAAGGTGGATCATGATCCACCTTACTTGATTGGTCTTAGACAGAGGCTTTGAGCGCCTCTTCAAAGATCGCCAGACCTTCGTCAATGATTGCATCTGATGCCGTCAAGGGCACCATGATACGCAACGCATTGCCGTGCATCCCGCAGGACAGCAGGATCAGCCCGCGTTTCAGTGCGTGGGCGACGACTGCTTTGGTCAGCGCAGCGTCGGGCGCGTTGCTGTCCAGATCAGTGACAAATTCCACGGCGAGCATCGCACCCAAGCCACGGATATCGCAGATCCGGTCCGGGGCGATACGCGCGCCGATCTCGGCAAAGCGTGCGCGGAAATGCGTTCCCAGTGCGGTGGATCGGGCTAGCAAACCTTCATCCTCGATGGCTTGAATCGCGGCAAGTGCGGCGGCACAGGCCACAGGGTTTCCGCCATAGGTGCCGCCCAGACCGCCGGGGATCATCGCGTCCATGATATCGGCCCGCCCGATCACGCCAGCAATCGGATAGCCACCGGCCATGGATTTTGCGACGGTGATGAGATCAGGCACGACGCCGGAATGTTCAATTGCGAACCATGTGCCGGTGCGGCCAAAGCCTGCCTGAATTTCATCGGCGATCAGCAGGATGCCGTGCTGGTCGCAGATGTCGCGCAGGGCGCGCATCATGTCGAACGGAACGGGGGTATAACCGCCTTCGCCCAAGACAGGTTCGATAATGATGGCGGCGATGCGTTCGGGCTGCGCATCGGTCAGGAACAGGTTTTGCAGGCCTATCAGCGTGTCCTGCACGGTGATGCCGTCGCGGGCATTCGGGAAAGGCGCGCGGAAGATGTCGGAGGGGAAGGGGCCGACGTCCTTTTTATAAGGGCTTATCTTGCCGGTCATGCCGAGCGTCAGCAGGGTGCGCCCGTGATAGCCGCCGGTGAAGGCGATGATGCCGGGGCGGCCTGTGGCGGCGCGGGCGATCTTGACGGCGTTTTCGACCGCTTCTGCCCCTGTCGTGACCAGCAGCGTCTTTTTTGGGTGATCGCCGGGGGCCAGCGCATTCAGTTTTTCCGCCAGCGCGATATAGGGTTCGTAAGGAACGACCTGAAAACTGGTGTGGGTGTAGTGATCTTCCTGCG
>PUNR01000291.1 GCA_003551805.1 Loktanella sp. | reverse complement strand
TTCTTGGTGTTGTCTATACACATCTTGATGATAAAGGGCTTTGGAAATACGAGTTGGTAAGGGAGCTTAAGGCAGCGGTCTATGCTGTTTCTGCTGATGCGATTGCCTAGCGTTCGTAAAGTTGCAAATTGAGTAACCCTAATCCACCATTCACCCCACCCTCTCACCCCCAGCCCCCGTCCGGCAATGGCGGGGTGAACCCCGCCCTACGGGTGAAGGAGGAGAGGGGCCAGTCAAGCGGGTCATCGACCAGACCATGTTTGACGGGATTGATACGGCAATACTCCATATGCGCCGCGAAGTCGGCATCGTCGCGGATGTGATGCTCCCAGAACCGTTTTTGCCAAATGGGGGCCTCCGCCCGTAGGTCGGGGTTCTCCCCGACCCGTAGACGGCCCGCGACCACGCCGTGGGGGTTGTAGGGATGGGGTGTCGGGGTGAACCCCGACCTACGGACCGCCCGAGAAAACCGCCCTTTGATCGCTCCCATCCGCGTCGAATAATCGGCATCTCCCTCGGGCAGCGTCCAGATGCAATGCATGTGATCGGGCAGCACCACCCATGCATCCACCTTGAACGGCCGTTCGGCTTTGGTCCGCATCACAGCACTCCGCAGCGCTGCCACTTCGCGCACCAGCAGATCACTGGCGCGGTCCGCCAGAACCAGGGTGAAGAACACGGTTGCGCCGGGGCGCTTGAGGCGGCGATAACAGGACATGCGGCGCAGTATCGCGTGGCATGGTTAACAAACTGGAACCGCGATGATCCTCTATGGCCTGCCCACCTGTTCAGATTGCAAGGCGGCGCTGCGGGCGCTGGCAGATCAGGGTGTCACGTTCCGCGATATCCGTGCTGAGCCGTTGAGTGCCGCTGAATGGGCGCCCCTGATCGCGGAATTTGGCGACAACCTGATCGACCGCAAATCGCAGGCCTATCGCAATCTGAATGCGTGGATGCGGGAATCCGAAACCGATGCGCAGCTTGCCGACCAGCCCGCGCTGATGGCCCGTCCGGTCATCACGGACGGGACCCGCTGGAGCTTGGGTTGGGACGCGGCAGCGCAGGCGGTCTGGCTGGATTAATCCGCCTTTTCCAGATTGCCCGCCATCTTGCGGCCATCGCGCCCTTCGACCAGATCAAAGGTCACTTTCTGGTTATCCGCCAGCCCTGTCAGCCCCGATTGTTCGACGGCTGAAATATGCACGAATATATCGTTGCCGCCGTCATCGGGTGCGATAAAGCCGAACCCTTTGGTCGTGTTGAACCATTTCACTGTGCCACTTGGCATGTCGTCTTCTCCTTTTGTCGCCAGCACTTGGGGCCCCGCGACAAGCGGTCTTCCCTTGGCCTTGTATTTCAAGAGTTAAGTGTTTTATGCAAAAGGCAATTGACACGACGTCGCAGTCTAGGAGTACAAGGATGCGTTTTTTCGGGCTGAAGACCTGTGACACTTGCCGCAAGGCGCTGGCCGCGCTGAAGGCGCAAGGCATCACGCCGCAGGTCGTGGATGTCCGCGCTGACGGGCTAAGCGTGGACGACATCACCGCGATCGTGCAGGCCTTTGGCGATTCTGCGATCAACCGCGCGTCCACCACATGGCGCGGTTTGTCAGAAGATGTGCGCGTGCAAGACACCGCCGCCTTGCTGGCCGCCTATCCGACGCTGATGAAACGCCCTGTGATCGCGACGGATGATGGCTGGACCATCGGCTGGAAAGCGGACGTGCAGGCGAAACACCTTGGCGGTTGAGATATCAGCGCCTATCTGACCTTGAGAACTGAAGGAATATAAGATGCGCACCGCTGCCGCCATATTGGGTCTGATCGCCGGGCTGATCGGGATCGTCGTGGGGATGTTCGGTTACGGCTATGCCGAAATCACCGAACGCCGCGCCGAGGTGGGCGAGATTTTTGGCGTGCTGGAAAACCCCGGTTTCATCCGTTTCGCCAGTTTCATCGCCCCTTTGCTGGCGATTGCGGGCGGTGCCATGGCCAAGACTCGTGCATTGTGGGGTGGCATTCTGATGCTGCTCGCGGCGGCGTTTTTCTATACCGCGTTCGGGTTCAACGTTGGTACGATGTTCCCAATCGGCTTTGCGGGCCTTGGTGGTTTGCTGGCCATCGCCGCAGGTAAGCCGGATGAGGAAAAGGCGCACTTTTAACAGCGCGCCTTTTCAAACTTACAGCAGGTCGGGCGGCGTGGCGCGAAGTTTCAATTCCGCCACGATCTCGTCCATCGTGACGACACGGGTCTGGTTTTCGCCCAGTTGACGCGCTGTCGCTGTGCGTTCTTCGACCTCGCGTGCACCGACGGCCAGAATGACTGGCACCTTGCCGACGGAATGTTCGCGGACCTTGTAGTTGATTTTCTCGTTGCGCGTATCAACTTCTGCCCGCACGCCAGCGGCGGTCAGCGCTGATACCAGTTCGCGGGCGTAATCATCGGCGTCCGACACAATTGTCGCGACGACCACCTGACGCGGGGCGAGCCAGAAGGGGAGTTTGCCTGCATGTTCCTCGATCAGGATGCCGATGAAACGCTCGAATGACCCCAGCGTCGCGCGGTGCAACATGACGGGGCGGTGTTTCTCGCCATCCGTCCCGATATATTCCGCGTCCAGCCGGTCGGGCAAGTTCGCGTCCACCTGCAAGGTGCCGCATTGCCAGTTGCGGCCGATGGCATCGGTCAGGGTGAATTCCAACTTTGGTCCGTAGAAGGCGCCTTCGCCTTCCAGCACCTCGAATTCGTATCCTGCAGCGCGGCAGGCATCGCCAAGCGCCTTTTCCATCATGTCCCAAGTCTCGTCCGACCCGATGCGTTGTTCGGGGCGGGTGGACAGTTTGATCGTCCAGTCGTGGAAGCCCAGATCTGCATAAACCTTTGACAAAAACGCGATGAAACGCGCTGTTTCGGGTTCAAT
>PUNR01000231.1 GCA_003551805.1 Loktanella sp. | reverse complement strand
TGCACCGGTCGAGGCATCGGCAAATAGCATCTGCACATCGCGCGCGCGCACATCCTTGGCACCGACCTTATAGGCAGACCCCGCATCACGGGTAATCCGGCGCACAATCTCCAACTGGTCGGCATCGTTGAAGGCCGCAGGCGCCAGCCGTTCAGCATTGTCGATGATCAGCGACACTTCGGCAAAATTGCGCGCGGGCCGCGTGGCAGCCCCGGCAAAAATCACATCTTCCATCCCGCCACCACGCATGGCCGAGGCGCGATGTTCGCCCATCACCCAGCGCAAGGCTTCCAACAGATTGGACTTGCCACAGCCATTCGGCCCGACCACGCCGGTCAAACCATCCGCAATGATCAGATCCGTCGGATCGACAAAGCTTTTAAAGCCGTTCAATCGCAGTTTGCTGAAACGCACCTGTCCGGTATCCTTGATTCTGTGTCTGGCCGAAATCCTGACGCCTCAGACCACCCCAAGTCAACGAAACTGGGCTAGATAGGGCCATTTCCCGCCGCTTATCCACAAGATATTGCGAAAACTGCATCGTCAGAGCCCAAATATCCCCGCCGGAGGCAGCGCCAAAGGCGCTTCTGACCCTGCGGGCGTCGGTTTACAGGCTTGACCGCGCAGCTGTGATGCAGGCACAAGAGAAGCGCATGGTTCCCCGCACGGCGCGCAGCGTCAGGGGATCAAATGGGAATGTGGACGCGCCGATCCTGTAAGGGAGGTGTTATGCCACAGCCGCCCCCGCGACTGTATGCGGAGAGCGTCTTGTTATCACGCCACTGGGCTACACCCCGGGAAGGCAACAAGGCGCCCTGACCCGCAAGCCAGGAGACCAGCCATGCACCGGGGCAATCGCCTTGGCCAACAACAACGGACGGGGTGTTCCGTGGGGGTTTTGCAGCGGCCGGAGGGCCGCGTGCTTCCCATGAAATCCCCCCTTTAGTCACGATTCAAAGGGGACAAAATGAAACGCATTCTGACAATCGCGGGGCTCAGCCTTGCCGCATCGCCTGCCTTGGCACATCATCCGCTGAACGGCTTGCCGATGGAAACCTTCGCCCATGGCCTGATGTCGGGCATCGGCCACCCGGTCTTGGGCTTTGACCATCTGTTCTTCGTGGCAGCGATGGGTGTCGCGGCGCTGTTCACTGCCAACCGCCTCTTGACGCCCGCCGCCTATATCGGCGCGATGCTGGTTGGTTGCGGGCTGATGTATGCAGGTATCGCCATGCCCGCCGCCGAAATCATGATCGTCGCCTCGCTTCTGGTGCTCGGCGGGATCATCCTGTCCGGCAAGGCGCTGCCAACAACCACTGCACTACTGGTCTTCGCTGTCTTCGGCCTGTTCCATGGCTCTGCATTCGGCGAAGCCGTCGCAGGCAATGAAGGCACCACCGGCGGTGCCGTGCTCTTTGGCTATCTGATCGGTCTGGGCGCGATCCAGTATCTGATCGCCATCGGCGCAGGCTGGGCAGCACAGAAACTGGGCGCAACCAACCCCGCCGCGATCAACGCCCGTCTGGGTGGCGCAATGGTGGCCGGCATCGGCCTGTTCCTCGCCCTAGAAGTCATCGAAGGCCCGATCGTCGCCGCCCTCGTCGGTTAAATCGACTTCCAATCTGCCACAGGCGGCCCGCAAGGGCCGCCGTTTCCCGTTTTACGTTCAAGGACATCCCATGCCCGCCAAAATTCCCGCCACCATCGTCACAGGCTTCCTTGGCTCTGGCAAAACCACGCTGATCCGGCACATGCTGCAAAACGCGAACGGCAAACGGATCGCGCTGATCATCAACGAATTCGGTGATCTCGGCGTGGATGGCGACATCCTCAAAGGCTGCGGCGACGAAGTCTGTTCCAAAGACGATATCGTCGAGCTCTCGAACGGTTGCATCTGCTGCACCGTCGCCGATGATTTCATCCCCACGATGGAGGCGCTGCTGGCCCGCAATCCCGCCCCCGATCATATCGTGATCGAAACATCCGGCCTTGCCCTGCCGCAACCGCTGGTCCGCGCCTTCAACTGGCCGGGGATTTCCACCCGCGTGACGGTGGATGGCGTCGTGACCGTGGTGGACGGACGCGCCGTGCAGGACGGCCAATTCGCCCATAACATCGCCGCCGTCGATGCCCAACGCGCCGCCGACGACAACCTCGACCACGAAACGCCGCTGTCGGAACTGTTCGAGGACCAGATCGCCTGCGCCGATATGATCGTGGTGAACAAGACCGACCTGCTGACGACTGACGAGGCCGAAAGCCTTGCCGCGCAATTGCGCACCGACAGCCGCGACGGTGTGCAGGTGGTGAAAACCAGCATGGGTGCGCTGCCTGTCGATGTGCTGCTGGGTCAGGGGATCGGCGCCGAAAGCGATCTGGAATCCCGCCACGAAGTCCACCACCATCACCACCATGATGATGAAGACGACCACCACCACGATCATCACCACGACCACGGCCATGACGAGTTTGAGTCCTTCATCGTCACCCGTGACGAGGTGACCGATGCTGCCGCCTTCGCCACACAGGTCAGCGAAACGATCAAGGCCAACAACATCCTGCGCTTGAAAGGCTTTGTCGCCGCCACCGGCAAACCGATGCGCCTGACCCTGCAAGCCGTCGGTCCCCGCGTTGATACCTATTTCGACCAACCCTTCGGTGACGCCCCCCGCCAGACACGGCTTGTCGTGATCGGCGAAGCGGGGCTTGACCAATCCGCGATCACGGCAGCGCTACAAGCATGATCGTCGTCGCGCGCACAGATCCGCATGATCCGCAAGCAACGGCCTTGCTTAAGCAAAGCCATGCGCTGATGCAGGAACTGTTTCCACCCGAGGAAAACTATTACCTCGAAGTGGGCGAACTTGTCGCCGATGACATCCATTTCTACACCGCACGTATCGGCGAGGATATCGTCGGCACTGGCGCGCTGCG
>PUNR01000311.1 GCA_003551805.1 Loktanella sp. | reverse complement strand
GCGGTGTTGCAGCATCAAAACACATTATCTTTGCCTTTCTTGAAATCACTGTTTTCCGCGGGCTTCGTAATGCTGCCATATTTGCACCGTTTAAGCGTCATCGACAACAAACACATGGACGCGAAGCGTACGAGTTGCATGTCGTCGTTATGGCCAACAGCCAAGACGATCTTGCCGGATTTATCCAGCCAGAGCTTTGGGAACCACTGCCTGATGACGGTGGGCGCATCTGGACCGATGATTACGCCAACCTGCTATCGATACTAAAATAGAGGACCCACAAATCCTGCGGATCGTTCAATCCGGCATGTTCACGATGGCGACGCCGGGGATGCAGTCGCGTGCCAACGCGACCAGATGGGCGTGATGCGTGAACAGGATCGCCTGCCCATTCGTGCCTATTTCGGCGCACAGCGTCAGGGCGGCGCGTGCGCGCGTGTCGTCGAAAGTTTCCATGATATCGTCCAGAATCATCGGCAACGGGCCCGGTTCACGCGCAAAGCTGCGATATCCGGCAAGGCGCAGCGCGAAGTAAAGCTGGCCCATCGTGCCTGTCGACATCTGATCCACAGGCACCGTGCTGCCGTCGGGCTGCACGCCGACAAGTTTTTCGCCTTCGGACTGGGTCCAGACATCGACACCCGTCCAAGCAGGTGTGGTCATGGTAACGAAAGCGTCTTCGACGTCACGCAACATGCTGCTGCGCCGTTCCGCTGCAAGCCTGCGCAGCGCACCGCGTGCGGCCAGCACGCCAAGCCGCGCCACCGCGGCCTGACGCGCACCTGATCGCAGTTCTTCAAGCAATGTCGCCTGTTCGGTCGCGAGGTCGCTGCCGTCGGCAGCTTCAAAAGCTTCGCGGTACAAACGGTCCGCCTCTTGTTGCGCGTCGCGGGCGGTGTCACGGCTGGTCTGAGCGTCGTTGAGGGCCTGTTCGAGTTCTGCCGCGCGGGTCGCGTCGGGCATCTTGTCCAATTCTTCGGCAAAAAGATCAGGGGCGACACCATCGCGGGCCTTGTGCCGTTCGCGGTCCAGCGTCGCTGCTTCGGCACGTAGCAGATCGCGCGCAACCAGCTTTGCCACGCGGTCGCGCGGCAAAAGGCTATGCCCGCCCTGCCCTTCAAAACAGGCATCCAGATCGGCAGTCGCTTTCTCGCATGCGGCAACAGCCTTGCGTTTCAGCTGTGCGGCTTCGTCCTTTCGATCAGCAGCCGCCGATCGTTGTCCATCATTGCGCGCCGCTGACATGACGCGGCTGCGTGCGCGGTCGATCACGTCGATGGGGTTCTGTCCTGTCGCATCCTCGGGGTCAGCCATAATGCGGGACAAACGCGCTGCGGCATCTGTCAGCACATCAATCGCCTGTTCAAGCGCGGTGATCCGAGCCAGCAATTTTTGATGCTCGCCATAAACCCCCTGCAGGTTTCGCAAATGCGGCAATGCTGCGCTGATCGCGCCTTGCGATCTATCAGGAAGCGGGAGCGCCGCAGTCAAATGGTCAAGCTGCGCCAAAGCTGTGTCGCAATCAGTTTGGCATTGCACTGCCTTTTCGGTCAGCGCGGTAATGGCCCGCGCGCCGTCCTGCCACTTGTCCCAGGCTTTACGGTCGCTGTCTTCAAGCGTCAGGGCACGCTGCACATGCAGCGGTAAATCCGTTTGCGCAGCGGTCAACCCGTGCGGCAAGGCAGCGTGAACCAGCGCGTCGCTTGCGGCACCCTGTCGGGCAGAACGGTCGTTCAACGCCTTTTCCGCGTTGGACAGATCAGCCGCAGCTTCAGCGGCCATCGTCAATGCCTGATGGCGTGCAGCGAAGGCTGCGGGTGTCGCGCCCTGTTCCAGCCCCAACGCGCGTGCCAGACCTGCACAAAGGTCTGACAGTCTGTCACGTTGGCTAATCAGGACATCATGGCGTGTCTTGGCGGTGTCATGCCGGGCCTCGGCAGTGCGTGCCTTTGTTTGCGCCGCAAGCAGACGCTGCCGCGCTTCGGCGCCAGTCAGATAATGCGCGCGGGTGCTATCGTCGGCATACATTGCGGCCTGAAACTGATCTGCGGTCAGGGCGGTCAGATCGTTCCGATGCTGTTGCCAGACCATATCGCGCCTGCGCCGGGTTTCTTCGGTCATGGCAACGTCAACGGCGTCAGGGGCGGATTCCTGTGCGGCAAGGTCTGCCTGCGCGTCGGACAATTCGGCGGCACGGGCGTCAAGATCACTGCTTGCTGATCCAAGGTTTGCGGATAAATCGGCCCATTCACGGCTGACGTCATCAAGTGTTTCACGCGCAGGCAAGCCGCTGCTGACAAGCACCTGCCAGTTTTCGGGTAAGGTGGCACTGGCCTTTGTCAGACGTGCCATGCACTGGTCACGCTCTGCGACGACGGCTGTCAAATCAGCCACAGATTGCCAGTTATGAAAGGCCGCACGCAGGATTGTCATATCCTGCGGCTTTGCAGGCGCTTCACCTTGTTGCAAACGCGCGGCGGTGACAGCGTCGTGCGCGGCTTTCGCCGAAATGCTGGCGGCGATGCAATCCTGAACTGCAGCGGCAATAGCTTCGAGCGTGCCTGCCTCAAGCACCATTACCGATGGCGCTACATCAGGCACCTGCAGCGCGGCCAGACTGTCGTCAATCTTCTGCCGCAGGGTGTCGCGATCTGCAATCCGGCGGGCAAGATCGGCACGCGCAGTGCTGGCGCGGCCCATCAACGGCGCGCCGTCGATGACCATGTGATCGAGCCTTTCCAGCTCTGCCGTCAAAGCGGCTGCCGCAGGATCAGCCGGATGGTCTGCGATGATCTGGTCCTGCTTGGCGATATCGTCTTGCGCCTGTGCGATCCGGTCGGTCTGGCCGGCGAAGTTTTCAACCAGCCCTGCCACACGCTCTGCCGTGCCAACGGGCAGGTCGGGTCCGTCGGGATAATCCGCCAATTCCTGCATCAGCG
>PUNR01000153.1 GCA_003551805.1 Loktanella sp. | reverse complement strand
CACACGCTGGAACCCGGAGTGCCGTTTTTCGCCAAGCGCTTTGCCGATATGGACTGGATGATCGCCACGCCGGAACTGACCGCGCATTTTGAAGGGGGCAAGTTGCGGTTCGGTCCTGCGGCGGCGCGGCCTGACCTGCCCGATGATGCGTCAGAGGGGTTATGGGCGACGTATTTTGCCAATATCTTCAACCCTGCGCGGATCAAACTCGATGCGATGCGGTCGGAAATGCCCAAGAAATACTGGAAAAACCTGCCCGAAACGCAACTGATCCCGGCGATGCTGAAAGATGCCGAAGCCCGCGTGCAGCGGATGCGCGAGGCTGGCAGCACCCCCGCCCGCCCCGGTGCGGCGGCGATTTCCACACGCTATCGCGCCGCGATGCCGCAGGCGCCGGATTTGCCCGATACGCTGGATCAGGCACAAGCGGCGGCGATGCAGTGCCGACGCTGCAACCTTTGCGAAAAGGCGACGCAAACGGTCTGGGGTCGGGGTGCGCCGGATGCTGCGCTGATGATCGTGGGCGAACAACCCGGCGACCGCGAAGATCTGGAAGGACTGCCTTTTGTCGGTCCCGCCGGACAGGTTTTGCATCAGGCAATGGCTGAGGCGGGGGTTGATCCCGCAAAGGCTTGGCTGACCAATGCGGTGAAACATTTCAAATTCACGCCGCGCGGAAAGCAGCGGATTCACCAGTCGCCTGACAGGGCCGAGATCGAACATTGCCGCTGGTGGCTGGGGCTGGAACTTGGCTTTGTGCGGCCCCGCCTGACGGTCGCTTTGGGCGCGTCAGCGGCCTATGCGCTGACGGGGAATGCGGGGCCGATGAAGGACAGGGTGGACAAGGTTGAACAAGGATTGCACGACGGGCCAGTGCTGGTAACGTGGCATCCGTCCTATATCCTGCGCTTGCCCGACCCTAGCACTGCCCGCGCTGATCTGGTCGCAGCCCTTTACGAAGCGCAAGCGCGGACCAAGTAGCACTGCAAGCAACACAAGGGCGCCAAGTGACCAATCCCGACGATAAATCCCGCGGCGTGGCCGTGCCCACAGGCCGCACAAGCCGCTTGTTCCGCATGGGCGGTATCGCGGCAGGTATCGCAGGTGGTGTGGCGGCGGGCGGATTGCGGCAACTGGCGACAGGGCGGCGCCCCGATATGGCGCATTTGCTGCTGACACCGTCGAACGCACTGCGGTTGACGGACGGTTTGTCGCATATGCGCGGTGCGGCGCTGAAGATGGGGCAGATGCTGTCGATGGATACCGGCATCGTGCTGTCACCGGAACTGACCGCCATTCTGGCCCGTCTGCGCGATGATGCCAAACATATGCCGCCCAAGCAGCTACAGACGGCGTTGAACGCGCAATGGGGCGAAGGCTGGCGCAAGCGCTTTGTATCGTTCGATGTGCGCCCGTTTGCGGCGGCGTCCATCGGGCAGGTACACCGCGCCACGACGCTTGATGGCCGCGATCTGGCGATCAAGGTGCAATATCCGGGTGTGCGCGCCAGCATCGACAGCGATGTGGACAATATCGCGGGGCTGATGCGCCTGCCGGGGTTGTTGCCGCGCGGGATGGATATCGCGCCCTTGCTGAAAGCCGCCAAAGCGCAACTGCATGAAGAGGCCGATTACCGCGCCGAAGCTGCGCACTTGCGCCGTTTCGGTGATCTGCTAGGCGGATCAGACGCTTTTATCGTGCCGGAACTACACGAGGATTTCACCACCGACGCTGTGCTGGCAATGACCTATATCCCCAGCGATCCGGTCGAGGTGCTGGTCAACGCGCCACAAGATACCCGTGACCGCGCCGCGCGTGACCTGATTGATCTGGTGCTGCGCGAACTCTTCACCTTTGGCGCGATGCAGACGGACCCGAACCTGGCCAATTACAGGATAGAGCCTGCGACGGGCCGTATCGTCCTGCTCGATTTCGGGGCGGTGCGCGGGATTGATCCGGCGCAACAGACGGCGTTTCGCAAGCTGATGAATGCAGGGCTGGACACCGATGCCGCTGCCGTCAGGCAGGCGATGCTGGATATCGGTTATTTCGGTCCCGCCACACCGCCACAGCATCAGGACTTGATCCAGCGGATGTTCGACACCGCGATGGTGCCGCTGCGGCTGGATCAACCGTTCGATTTCGGCACGACCGACCTGTTGGAACGCCTGCGCGATATGGGGATGGTGATCGGCAATGACCGCGACCTGATGCATGTCCCCCCCGCCGAGACATTGTTTCTGCACCGCAAGATCGGCGGCATGTATCTGCTGGCCACGAAACTGCGCGCGCGGGTCAATCTGCGTGCGCTGCTGGAAAACTACCGCGTGCATTGATTTTGGCCGCTGCTGCCACATCATTGTGTTACCAGATCAGGACCTTAGACCAATGACAGACTTTCCCGCCACCCGCGCCGCCGGCCTTGCCGCGATGCAGGGTTTCGTGCCCGCGATGGGCAAACGCTATGCTAACGGGCGCAATTACGACAATGGGCCTGGCGCGCATAATGCAGTGTCGCAACTGTCGCCCTACGTGCGCCGCCGCCTTGTGACCGAGGCCGAAGTGGTCAATGCCGCCATCGCCGCCCATGGCACAGACAAGGCCGAGAAATTCGTCGAAGAAGTGATCTGGCGCGGCTATTTCAAAGGCTGGCTGGAACGGCGCCCGCAGGTCTGGGACAGCTATGTTCAGGGTGTGCAATCTGATCTGGCGGCGCTGGACCGTGACCGCAAGCTGCGCCGCGATGTGGAAAAGGCGATGGACGGCCAGACCGGGCTGGCCTGCTTTGACGCATGGGCGCAGGAACTGGTCGAAACCGGCTATTTGCATAACCATGCGCGGATGTGGTTCGCCTCGATCTGGATTTTCACCTTGGGGCTGCCGTGGCGGTTGGGTGCGGATTTCTTTTACCGCCATTTGCTCGATGGCGATGCGGCGTCCAATACTTTG
>PUNR01000128.1 GCA_003551805.1 Loktanella sp. | reverse complement strand
GGAAGGAGCCCATCAGCGACATTCGGGAAGGCCGCAGCATCGGAGAAACCTTCGCAGGCGCAGCAACATGGTCGGCCCTAAGCGGCCATAGAGCCTATGGCGCGGCATTCTCTGAAGCTGCCTCTCAGGCCACGCGCAGCGAAGCACCCGCCTAAGCTAGCCCGAGCTGACCTGTGGTTGATTTCCGAGCGCAGATTGCCGGCAACGCGCCGAGATATTAAATCAAGCACTTGAGCCGCGATGGGCTAGAGTCTGCCGAAGACATCGTTGAACCGTACCCCAGCAGACCGATAGCAGTGCCGCGTACAGCTAAACTTCCGAGTAGACTGTTCACCCCACCAAAATTGCATAGACGAACCGGAGGCATACGATCGACAGGAAGATACCGAAGGCAAGCTCCAAGGTCCGACTCGACAGGCTGTGGGCCAGCTGGACCCCTAGATTGGCGGTCAGAAGCGTTGTCGGGACAAACAGGATGAACCCCATCAGCGAAACATAACCAATCGCATCTAATGGCAAGTCGGGCTGCCCCCATCCGGCGAACATATAGCCAATCGCGCCGGGCACCGAGATCAGCACGCCGATGCCAGCCGATGTCGCCACCGCCTGATGGATCGGACGCCCATGGGTGGTCATGATGATATTCGCAATCTGTCCACCGCCAATACCCATCAACGAAGACAGAAACCCGATAACCCCGCCATAGGCGCGCAAGGGCGCCCCAGTCGGCAGATCGGTGGCAATGTCCCAGCGCTTGGTGCCGGAGATCAGCTTAACGGCGTTCACCCCAGCGACAACGACAAAGACCAGCTGAAACACAAGTGCAGGGGCATAGCGCGCGATCACTGCGCCAAACACCACACCCAGAATGATCGGGACCGCCCAGACCCGCAACAGATCTGCGTCTACGGCCCCGCGCGCGCGATGACTGAGCCAAGAACGGATGGAGGTGGGAATTATGATTGCCAGCGATGTACCGACGGCCAAGGGCATGCGGGTTTCATCGGGCACGTCCAGCACGCCGAAGACTTCGAACAGAACCGGCACCATCAGAGCGCCGCCGCCAACCCCGAACAGGCCCGCCAGCACGCCCGTTAGCGCGCCAGCGACCAGCAAAATCGCGCCAATGGCCAGTAATTCGGGTGAGAGCAGGTCCATTGCCGTTCCGTTCTCGCAAGTGTTCTGGGCCGGGTCTGAAAGTCAGAAGATGGGTTTTTCAAAGCGCGCATGCAGTGCAGTTGATTTCAACGAAAACCTGCGCACGGTTATCGCCGATTTAGAGCCATCAGCGAGCCCGACCGGCGTCTCCAACGTGTTCAGCAGGGCATTGGAATCGAATAATGTCTTCTTGCGGCTGTGCGCATGCAAGACAACCTTATGCGCTTTCATCTCTGCTAAAAACCACCTGCGTGGCCATCCTTGCGCGGGTCTGACCCCGCCGCATATCCCCCTGCATCTAGCTTTTCGATCAATTGCGCACCCCCGAAGCCAAAGGCGCTGTCAGGCTGTTCAACCGAGATTTCATGCCCCATATCAGCAAGCAGAGCGCGTGTTGCCTCAGGAAGGCTGGCTTCGCACGCCACCTTGCTGCCATCAATGAACCGCCAGCGCGGCGCATCCGCTGCCGTCTGCACATCCTGCCCCCAAACCTGTGTCCGCATCACCATCTGCACATGGCCCTGCGCCTGCATCGGGCCGCCCATCACCCCGAAGCTCATTTTGGGGCGACCGCCTTGCATCAGGAAGCCTGGAATAATCGTCTGGAACGGACGCTTGCGCGGCCCCACTTCATTTGGATGTCCCGGCTCCAAAGTAAATCCAGCTCCGCGGTTCTGCAGGCTGATTCCAGTGCCCGGCACCACCACACCAGACCCGAAGCCCGAATAATTCGACTGGATGAAGGACACCATCGTGCCCGAGGCATCCGCCGTGGTCAGATAGACCGTGCCCCCGTCCTTCGGCGCGCCGGGTCCATAGTTCTTTGCGCGGTCACGCGACACAAGCTTTGAACGGGCCTTCAGGTAGTCGGGGTTGATAAGATCCTGCGATGTTACTTCTGTCATAAATCGCTGATCAGCAACAAACGTGTGCAGATCGGCAAAAGCAAGCTTGATTGCCTCGATCTGAAGATGCAGGGCCAAGGCGTCATCAGCCTGAAGCCCTTCAAGCTCGAGATGCTTCAGAATGCCAAGCGCCATCAGTGCCGCAATCCCTTGGCCATTTGGCGGGATCTCATGCAAAGCAACATCGCGGAATTCGGTGGCAAGTGTGCCGCACCACTCAGGGCGATGCGCCGCAAGATCCGCCTCGCTCAGCACTGCGCCATGGGCGCGCGCATGGGCGGTAATCTGTTCGGCAAGCGCGCCTTCATAGAAGTCTCGCCCTCCGGTCTCGGCAATCCGCTGTAGGCTGCGGGCCAGTTCCGGGCTGCGGAAGCGCTCGCCCGCGCGCGGCGCGCGCCCGCCGGGCATGAACATCTCGGCAAAGCCCGGTTCATGCGACAGCACCTCTGCACCGCGTTGCCACAGTGCGCCGATCACCGGCGTCACGCTAAAGCCGTTTTCAGCATAGTTGATCGCGGGCGCCAGCACTGTCGGCAGATCGAATTTGCCGAATCGGCTGCTCAATTCGGCCCAGGCGCTAATGGCTCCAGGCACGGTGACACTGTCCCAGCCGCGAAAAGGAATCTCTGTCTGGCCATCAAACCGCTCTGGGGTCCATCCTTCGGGTGACGCACCCGATGCGTTCAGCCCATGCAGTTTCTTGCCGTCCCACAAGATGCAGTAAGCGTCGCTGCCCAATCCGTTACCCGTGGGTTCGACGACTGTCAGCGTGGCTGCTGCCGCAATCGCGGCATCGACAGCATTTCCGCCCCGCGTCATGATGGACAAAGCTGCCTGCGTCGCCAGCGGGTGCGAAGTGGCCGCGACATTCTCGGCAAGCACGGGCGAACG
>PUNR01000138.1 GCA_003551805.1 Loktanella sp. | reverse complement strand
CTGTCATCGGCGTTTCACACCACAGCTGCGGCTGTGACCGGCATGCGCGAACGCGGATGGGGGCGAATCATTAATGTGGCGTCTGCCCATGGTCTGACCGCGTCGCCCTATAAATCCGCCTATGTTGCGGCGAAACATGGTATTCTGGGCCTGACCAAAACCGTGGGGTTGGAAACCGCGAAAGACCCGATCACCTGCAACGCGATCTGCCCCGGTTATGTGTTGACACCGCTGGTCGAGGCGCAGATCCCCGACACGATGAAAGAATACGGCATGTCGCGCGAGGATGTGATCAACAAGGTCATGCTGGAACGCCAGCCATCCAAGCAATTCGCCACGGTCGAGGAATTGGGCGGCACGGCCGTGTTCCTGTGCTCGGACGCGGCAGCACAGATCACCGGCACGTCAATCAGCGTTGATGGCGGGTGGACCGCGCAATGAAGAAGATCAATCTGGCCCTGCAAGGCGGCGGCGCGCATGGCGCGTTTACCTGGGGTGTGCTTGATGTCCTGCTGGCCGATGAAGAAATCGAGATTGCGGCGATCTCCGGCACGTCTGCCGGGGCGCTGAATGCTGCGGCGCTGAAATCGGGTTATGTGCGCAACGGACGGCAGGGCGCACGCGAAAACCTTGACTGGCTTTGGGGGCAGGTTGGTGCTGTTACCGATGATCGGATGTCCGACTGGGTGTCGTCGCTGACGCCTTCGGCGGCGGTGCTGGCCAAGGCGATGAAGTATTCGCCGGCCTATGCGATGATGGATATGACGACACGGATGCTGTCGCCCTATATCTATGGGCCTATGATGCGCAATCCGCTGGAAAAGATCGTCAAGGAATTCAAATATGATGCGGTCTGCGCCAGTGACGGGCCGCATCTGCATATTTGTGCCACCAATGTCCGGTCGGGCAAGATCCGTGTTTTCACGGGGGATGAAATTTCATCCGATGTCATCATGGCATCCGCCTGTTTGCCGACCCTGTTTCAGGCGGTGGAATTCACCGATCCCAAAACCGGCAAGTCAGAGGCGTTCTGGGACGGTGGCTATACCGGCAACCCCGCGCTTTATCCGCTGTTCGACCAAAGCCTGCCGGACGATATTCTGATCGTGAATATCAACCCGCTGTACCGTGAAGAATTGCCAACGGATGTGCAGGCGATTCAGAACCGGATCAACGAGATCAGTTTCAATTCAACGCTGCTGCGCGAATTGCGCGCGATTGATTTCGTCAAACGCCTGATTGCGGATGGGGCGATGAAACGTGGCACGATGAAGGATGTGATCGTGCACATGATCTCTGATGATGTGTTGATGAACGAACTGAATGTCGCGACCAAGACGATACCGCAAGCTGTCATCCTTGCACGGCTGAAAGAGGCGGGGCAGGCGGCGGCGACGGCGTTTCTGAAAGGTCACAAATCCGATCTGAACGTCAAAAGCAGCGTTGATCTGGAAGCAATGTTCAACTGACCAGCTTGATCGCCAGCGCCCACATCACGACCCCGATCAGCACATCAAGCCGCCGCCATGCGGTGGCCGATTGCATGATCGGGGTCAGCAATCGCGCACCATAGCCAAGGCTGAAAAAGAACACATAAGACGCCAGAACCGCACCGATCCCAAAGGCTGTTTTCAGCGCCGGGTCGGTGAATTGTGTCGATACAGCACCCACCAGCCCCAATGTATCCAGATAGACATGCGGGTTCAGCCAGGTAAAGGCGGCACCGGTGGCCAGCACTTTCCACAGACTGCCCGACGTGCCGCTGACCTGAAGCGCATAGTCACCCTTTCGTGCAGCTATGAACCGCAAGGCACCGTAAACAAACAAAAATGCGGCACCACCCCATGCCATGATCTGGGGGAAGGCCGGGTAAAGCGTCACCAGATAGCCGAACCCCAACACGCCTGCGGTAATCAGCAACGCATCAGAAGTCGCGCAAAGCAGGCAAAGCCAGAACACATGCTGCCGCGCCAGACCTTGCCGCAGCACAAAGGCGTTTTGTGCTCCAATCGCAAGGATCAGCGCAAAGCCAGTGGCAAAACCGGTGATCCCTGCGGTCAGCAAGATTTACGCAGCCGGACCGGGCAGGTCGGTGACCGGCTTGTTGTTCGGATAGACAAGACCTGCCGAAATCACGAGTTTGGCAGCGTCTTCAACGCTCATCTCAAGTTCGATGATGTCGCTGCGGGGCAGGAACAGCAGAAAACCGGATGTCGGGTTGGGCGTTGTTGGTAAAAACACCGTCACGAACGGATCGCCCCCAGCCAGTTTGGTGTCGATCTCGCCTTTGGCCTCGGTCGACACAAAGGCGATGGCCCAGATACCCTTGCGCGGGTATTCGATCATGCAGGCCTTGTCGAAAGATGTTTCGCGCTGGGAAAATACGGTTTCGACGATCTGTTTTGCAGCGTTGTAGATCGACCTGACGACAGGCATCCGGTCGACAAGTCTTTCGCCAATTCCCAGAAATGTGCGTCCAATCAATCCCTTGCCCAACCAACCGACAAAGATGGTGAAGATCAGAAAGATCACCACACCAACGCCGCGTACATTGATGGTGATCTGATTGAACTCTGTCCGGCCCAGCAGGCGGTTGATCAGCGGTTCGGGGTGGTAATAATTGGGCACAAAGGGCCAGACCCAGCTATCGACCCAGCCCACCACTGTCCAGATCAGATAAAAGGTCAGGCCGATTGGGGCGATGATGATAAGGCCAGCCAGAAAATTGCCACGCAAACGGGCAATGATCCCCGGACGTGTCCGACGTTTCAGATCGTGGGGGATGGGGTTTGACATGGGCTATCCGGCAAAAATACTGCCAGACATCTAAGGTTTGGCGCGCGTCGCGGCAAGCCACCGCGAGGCGCTGACAGATGTTTATTTAACCATTTCCAGCGCGATCTTTGCAGCCAGCCGCGCATTGTTGCGCACCAGCGCGATATTGGCGGTCAGGGAGT
>PUNR01000397.1 GCA_003551805.1 Loktanella sp. | reverse complement strand
TCGTCGCTGAAACTGCCCCCGGCGGAAGCGATGCAGCCGCCCGCAGCCCCGCGTTTTTCCCGCGGTATCGCTGACAGTGTGCTGGTCCGATTTCAGTTCCGGCAGACGACAATGATGATCTTTCGCTCAATCATCCGCTGGCCCGGGCGCGCTGCGATCACGCTTTTTGGGGTAGCGGCATCAGTTGGGGTGCTGGTGATGAGCTATTTCATGTTCGACGCTGTGGACCGCTTAGCTGACAGCGTATTTCAGCAAGCCAATCGCCAGCATGTGACGCTGTTGCTGGCGCATGCCCAGACCGAACAGGCCGTGCAAGATGCAATATCTCTGCCCGGTGTGATGCGCACAGAGGGGGCGTATGCGGTGCCGGTGCGGGTGTCCCACGGCCACCGTAACCGGCTGACCGCACTTCAGGGCCATTTTCCCGACGCGGAACTGGCGCGACTGGTTGATGATGCGGGCCGCGTGGTTGTGCCCCCCCGCGACGGTGTGATCCTACCGGAAATGCTGGCGCGTGCGCTTGATATTAAGGTCGGTCAGGACTTGCGGGTCGAAATGCTGACCGCGCCACGTATTGTTCTGACAGTGCCAGTGGTCGAGGTCATTGCACAGGGCATGGGGCAAGAGGTCCATATTGCTGCGGCGACATTGTTTGCAGCGATGGACAGCGCCCCACAGGTCAACATGATCCATCTGGCTGTCCAGTCGGACCAGATGGCGGACCTCAACACCGCCATCAAGACGACACCAGCGATTGCCGGACTGATGGACTGGGCCGAGGTGCGCCGACAATTCGATGCAACGCTCAGTGAAAACCTGCTGACGATGGTAGGCATCTATACCCTGATCGGGGTGCTGATCGCCATTGGTGTGGTTTATAATGCGGCCCGCATCCAACTGTCGGAACGAAGCTACGAATTGGCCAGCCTGCGCGTTTTGGGCTTCAGCCGCGCAGAAGTCGGATATGTGCTGGTAGGCGAGATCATGCTGCTGACCACGCTGGCTATCCCGCTTGGCTGGGGTGCTGGCTATTGGCTGGCGCTGGGGTTGGTCGATGCGATGTCGACAGATATGTTCCAGATCCCGTTCCATATAACACGGCGCACCTTTGCGTTGGCCGCAACTGCCGTGTTTCTGGCGGCGCTGGGTTCAGTGCTGATGGTGCGACGCAGGCTTGATCGGGTCGATCTGGCAACAGCGCTGAAAGCGCGCGATTGATGGAGGAAAGACAATGGGCATGATGCGCAAACTGGGGTTGGGGCTGGTTGGTACGGGATTGGCGGCATCATTGGTCTGGGCGCTTTGGCCGCAGGCCGTGCCGGTAGATCTGGCGCCGGTAACGCGCGGCCCGATGCAGGGGGTGATCCTTGCACAAGGCGTGACCCGCGTCCGCAACCCCTATGCCATCACAGCCCCGATCACTGGCGCTGTAACGCGCTCGCCGATAGAGGTGGGCGATCAAGTGGTCGCTGGTGAAACGGTGGTGGCAGTCATCCAGCCTGCGGACCCCGCACTGATGGACGCCCGCAGCCGTGCGCAGGCCGAAGCTGCTGTCGCCGAGGCGCAGGCAGCAGTCGCTGTAGCGCAAAGCAATCTGCGTCAGGCCGAAAGCGGTCTGGACCATTCCGAATTGCAGCTGGAACGCAGTCGCGCTCTTGCCGATCGCGGCACCATTCCACGACGCATGCTTGAAGATATCGAAGTCGCGCATCTTGCGGCACAGCAGACGCTGGATGCGGCCCGTGCGCAGCTTGAGCTAAATCGTGCCGCGCTGACCCGCGCAGAGGCGCAGTTGCTGGGTCCGCAAGCGCTGTACGACCCCGACACCGAGCCCGGATCGTGCTGTGTGCAAATCCTCGCCCCGCAAAACGGTATCGTGCTGGACGTCGAAGACCAGAGCGCGAGATTGGTTCAGGCTGGAAGTCCCTTGCTGACCATTGGTAACCTCGAAGAACTTGAAATCGAGGTTGATCTTCTGTCCACCGATGCAGTCCGCGTTCCCGATGGTGCCCGCGCGCTTGTCGAACGCTGGGGCGGCGATGGCGCACTTGACGCGCGGCTGCGTCGCATCGATCCCGCAGCTTTCACCCGGATCTCGGCGTTGGGGATTGAAGAGCAGCGGGTGCGCCTGCGACTGGACCTGCTGAACCCGCCCGAGGATCGCATGGGGCTGGGTGACGGCTTTCGGGTTCATGTCCGGCTGATTGTCTGGGAGGCTGAAAACCTTGTGCAGGTCCCGCAAGCAGCCTTGTTTCGCGACGGCGATGGCTGGGCGGTCTTTGTTCAAGACGCCGACAGGGCGCGACACAGGCGCGTCGAAATCGGGCGTCAGGTCGCAGGCGGGGCAGAGGTTCTGGCGGGGCTCGATGAGGGCGCGCTGGTGGTGCTTTATCCCGCTCGCACACTTGCCGACGGCCAAAAAATCGTCGCGCGGGATTAGAACCGGTGCTGCAACCGCATTATGCAACAGCAGTAAGTACTGCGGGATCAGCGCTTTCTTTAAAAAAGCACAACGCATCGACCCAAAAACGCCGAATCTTGCCAGCGTCATGGGGGTATCTGCTGCGACACTTGATCGCTTTAGCAATGACATCCGGATCGGCGCCGACGTTACTCTCATGTTTTGCTGTCGTAATCCGCGAAGCGGTGATCTTCGCGGGTTTCAGCGAGAAAACATCAGAGGTCATGTCGAAACGAGCGGACACGCCAGTATCGCCAACCGCGCATCCTAAGCGCATTGAAACGCTGTCGGCCCTAACCTGCCATTTGCTCGCTGTTTGAAAGCTACGTCGCAGCGTCACCGAACCGGCCATTCGTGCAACATGCGGCATTTTCAAGGGGCAAGGTCGGCTAGACTATGAAGGCAGAATACCTAGTAACGGAGTAAGTCGGAAGGTCGTCGCGCACCGCAATAAACAAAATTGCCCTGACTTTAAGTTTAATTATCTCATTATTGCCAAACATTT
>PUNR01000261.1 GCA_003551805.1 Loktanella sp. | reverse complement strand
GGTGGCTATATCCGCCGCAATCTGACGAAAAGGGGCAAACAGCATGAATGATACTTAGCTGGATGTGCGCGGGTTGTCGCGCCGGTTTGACGTGTCCCAGCCTTGGCTGAACCGCAAGATCGAGGGGACAGGCAAGCTTTATGTCAAGGCGGTGGACGATGTCAGTTTCACCGTCAAAAAGGGTGAAACCTTTGCCCTTGTCGGCGAAAGCGGATCGGGGAAATCGACGATTGCGCGGCTGATCGTGGGGCTGCTGGAACCGAGTGCGGGGGATATCGTCTTTGACGGCACCTCGCTGAAGGCGGGGTTGAAGGGGGCCAAGGCGCGGGCGTTGCGGCGGCGGTTCCAGATGATCTTTCAGGACCCGTTGGCAAGCCTGAACCCGCGCTGGCGGGTGTTTGATATTGTCGCCGAACCCCTGCGGGTGTTCGAACGGGGCATGGACCGCAAGGCGCAGCGCCTGCGGGTTGGGGAACTTTTGACGCTGGTGGGGCTGTCGCCCGAGGACGGCGTGAAGTTTCCGCATCAGTTTTCCGGTGGCCAGCGGCAAAGGATCGCGATTGCGCGGGCTTTGGCGGCGAAGCCCGAATTCATCGTGTGCGATGAACCGACCTCGGCGTTGGATGTGTCGGTGCAGGCGCAGATTTTGAACCTGATGAAAGACCTGCAAAAGGATTTCGGGCTGACCTATGTGTTCATCTCGCACAATTTGCAGGTGGTGCGGCATATGGCGAATGATATCGGCGTGCTTTATCTGGGCCGTCTGGCCGAGGTGGCACCGGCGGCGGCGCTATTCGACACGCCGCGCCATCCCTATACGCGGATGTTGCTGGATGCGGTGCCGGATATCGAGATGACAGGACGGCGGCGCAAACAGGTGGAAGGGGAAATTCCATCCCCGATTGATCCGCCGTCGGGCTGTGCCTTTCATCCGCGTTGTCCGCTGGCCAATGACCGATGCAGCCGCGAGGTGCCCAAGGTGATCGCGGGCGTTGCCTGTCACGCGGTCGAGGAAGGGCGCGCCGCCTGAAGGTTCCAACACGGGTTTTTCACAAAAACGGGATAATCGCGCGAATTGGCGGATTTCTGCCGCGATTGCCGCGATTTTAGCAACAATCTGCCCGTTTGTGCGGGGGGTCCGGCTGTGGGGAACGAAAGGCGGGTCAGCCTGCTTGTCCAGTCACAGCGTCACAAGACGGCGCATGACACAACAAGACTGGAGAGACCAATGTTCAAGAAAATGCTTGCAACAACTGCAATCACAACCCTGCTGGCGATGCCCGCTTTTGCGCAGGACACAATGAACCCAGATGAGCCGGTCATCACCGATGATGCGCCAATGGGTGACGACGCAATGGACGCACCGGTAACTGACCCGGGGTTTGACGATCCGGCAATGGATGATCCAATGATCGAAGATCCGATGATCGACGATCCAGCCATGGATACCGATCCGCCAGCCGCTGCGACCGACCCTGTCGATGACCCGCTTGCGTCCCCCGATGGTGCGACCCTGCTGGCCGATGACGTGATCGGTGCCGATCTGGTGAACCTGAATGACGAACGGATCGCAACGGTGGATGATGCCGTGCTGTCACCCGGCGGCGAGGTCGAAACCGTATTGGTTGATGTCGGCGGTTTCCTTGGCTTTGGTGCCCGCACTGTGGCCATTCCCGCTGCTGACCTGACGCTGGAAACCGGCGAAAACGGTGAGCCGATCCTGCGCACGACGCTGACGCAGGAAGAGCTTGAGAACCTGCCCGAATACGAGGCGGAAGATGATTGGGTCGACACAGAAGAGATGTAAATCTTTTCAGCGAACTCCAACTGGCAGGCGGCTTTGGTCGCCTGCTTTTTTGTGGGGCAGGGCGCTGCGGCTAGTCCTGCTGGGGGTGCGCGATCTGGTACCCTTTGCCATGGATCGTCTTGATCCACTGCGCGCCGGTTCCGTCAGGGAACAGCTTGCCGCGGATTCGCCGGATCAAGGTATCAACGATGCGTTCGCCCCGATCCTGTTGCCCGCCCAAGGCCGCGGCCATGATGTCATCGCGGCTATGTGCCGTTTCGGGATGCTCAAGAAGGTATTGCAGCACGGCGAATTCCTGCGCTGACAGAGGAATAATACTGCCATCCAGACGTTCGATACGACGCTTTGCGAAACTGATGTTGAGGCCGGAAAACCCTTCTGAGGTCGTGCTGGCGTCCGTTACATTAGTTTTGTCGGTGTTCATCCGTCGCTCTGCGGCGTTGACGCGCGAACGCAGCTCTCTGACGTGGAAAGGTTTGTTGATGTAATCATCTGCGCCAATCTCTAGCCCGACCACGCGGTCAATCGGGTCGGTCCGCCCGCTAAGGATGATGATCCAGCTGTGATGTTTGGCCCTGATCTTTTGCACAAGATCAAGGCCGCTGCCGTCACCAAGACCAAGATCAAGGATGAAAAGGTCGTAATCGGCCTGCTCTAACAACTGGGTGGCTTGCAGAAATGAAGAGGCTGTCGTGATATTGTGTTCATCGGCCGCGAGGCAGTTCCTGATGAGATCCAGAATATCAACTTCGTCATCAACGACGAGGATATTTAACGCCAAGCAAATTCTCCAGATTTGTTGCCGATGTCGTGCTTAGGCTAGCAGTAACTTTGGGATTGTTTCGTTTGGCGCGACAATTACAGAGGTTCTTTGCTAGCGGCAACCGGCAGATCGGATTGACCGGTGACTTTCGGATGCATGATGCGTGTTTTACTTGAATGACTGTCGCGGTGGTGCATTAGCAGCCACCGCGACAGCCAGTTTGATGCAAATAGCATCAGTCTGGGACTAAAAATTCTTTTATACTCATCACCACAAGACAACTGTGAAACCCGCAAAATGTAATCAAAAGATAGCTGATTGGTATCGAAAAGATACCTGACTGAAAGTACACGTATATGGCGAAATTGCCTATAACATGGCTTAATATTGCCATAATCTTGC
>PUNR01000173.1 GCA_003551805.1 Loktanella sp. | reverse complement strand
CGACCCGAGATCTGCGCCCTGAGTGTTTTGCACATAGGCGACAAGGTCGTCGCGTTCCAGCAGATCGCGCATTGTCGGCACATCGCGCGAGGTGATGTCGATCACGCGGCCCTTGCGCAACGTGACGACAGCAGGGCCATCGGCAGTCTGGACGCGGCCGACCAACAGGGCGTGGCGATGGTCATTGGGTAACATCGGGAACCTTTCTGTTCTTCTGGTTTACCAATCGGCGATTGTGCCGTCGGGCAAACGTGCGTCCAGCGCGGGGATGACTTCGGGTTCAAAGGGGTGGCGGGCGGCGGCGGCTTCGTTGATTTCGACGCCGAACCCGACCCCTTGGGGGATGTCCCAATGGCCATCTACAAGTTGCATGGGGTGGCTGAAAATGTCGTCAAACCATGGCACAAGGCCGACCGCTTCTTCTTGAATGACAAAGTTCGGGGTGGCGACGTCAAAGTGCAAGGCGACAGCCCCCGCGACCGGCCCCATAGGATTATGCGGCGCGACCCCCATTTGTGCTGCTTCGGCAATGGCGGCAATTCTGCGCCCGCCAGTCAACCCGCCACAATGGCTGAGATCCGGCTGGACGTGTGCCACCGCCCTGTGTTCGGCGATTTCTGCAAATTCGCGGGGTGTGAACAGGCGTTCACCAGTCGCCAGAGGGCAATCCACGCGACGGGCAAGCCCGGCCATGGCGGCGGCGTTGCCCGGTTGGATCGGTTCTTCGATAAACAGGGGCCGGATCGGGGCGATGACGTCGATGTAGGCTTTTGCGACCTCGGGTGACGCTGGCCTGCCGTGAAAATCGGTCATGATCGCGATATCCGGTCCAACCCGTTCGCGCACGGCTTGCGCCAGCTTTTCAACGTGCAGGATATCCGGCAGCGGTGCGTCATAGCCGGAATAGGGCACAAAGCCGAGTTTGACGGCATTATATCCCATTTCGACCGTTTCCTGCACGGCGTCACAAAAGGCGGAAATATCCGCCGTGCCGACCTGTGCGCCGATGCGCGCGCGCCGCAAATGGGTGTAGACGCGGACCTTGTCGCGCACTTGGCCGCCCAGCAATTGCCAGACGGGCACGCCCAGATCCTTGGCCTTGATATCCCAAAGTGCCTGATCGATTGCCGACACTGCCGTCATCCCGATAGATCCAAGCGGCCAGAAGCTGAACTTTGTCAGTTTACTGAAGATATGTTCGATCCGGCGCGGGTCTTCCCCGATCGCGAATTGCGCCAGATCTTCGATCGCGCCCAGCACGGCACGGGTTTTCCATTCCAGCGTTGCTTCACCCCAACCATGCAGGCCGGGCTGATCTGTCTGGACTTTCACAAAAATCCAGTTCCGGTGAATGGCATTCACGACGACCGTGTCAATGGCAGTGATTTTCATGGAATTACTTTAGGTCAGCCGCAATTGCGTGGTCACATCGAACAGATGTGCAGAAGTGCTGGCGAGCGATAGCCGGATTGTGTCACCGGGGTTCAGAACCACCCGTTCGCGCAGCACGCAAACAATTTCGGCGTCGCCGTGGCGCGCGACCATATAGGTTTCCGCGCCAGTTGGCTCGATCACGCTGACGCGCACCGAAAGTCCGTCCTGCGGGTCGATCACGACATCCTCTGGCCGGATGCCCAAGACCACCGTTGTGCCATCGGCGACGCTTGCTTGGGGTCTGATCGGCACAAGCTGGCCATCGGCCAATTCAAGCATCGGCCTGTCGCCCGCACGATAGGTGCCGTGAATGAAATTCATCGCCGGAGAACCAAGAAACCCCGCCACAAACATGTTTTTCGGCCTGTCATACAGTTCAAGCGGTGCGCCGACCTGTTCGACGATGCCGTCATGCATCACGACAATCTTGTCGGCCATGGTCATCGCCTCGATCTGGTCATGGGTGACATAGACCGTCGTCGAACTGAGGCGCTGATGCAGATCCTTGACCTCGGTACGCATCTGGACCCGCAATTTTGCGTCAAGGTTTGACAGCGGTTCGTCGAACAAAAACACCTTTGGATCGCGCACGATGGCCCGCCCCATTGCGACGCGCTGGCGCTGTCCGCCCGACAAGTCACGCGGCACCCGTTCCAGCAGCGGACCAAGCCCAAGGATTGCGGCGGCTTTGTCCACCGCTGCGTTGATCTCGGATTTGGAGCTACCCCGCAATTTCAACGAAAACCCCATGTTTTCGCGGACAGTCATATGCGGGTAAAGCGCGTAGTTCTGGAACACCATGGCAATGTCGCGTTCTTTCGGCGCGACATCATTCACCACTTGGCCATCAACAGAAATTGTCCCGTCCGAAATCGCCTCTAGTCCGGCGATCATCCGCAAAAGCGTGGATTTTCCGCAACCGGACGGGCCGACAAGCACCACAAATTCGCCGTTTTCAATCTCGACGGAAACGCCGTGGATCACCTCCAGCGCGCCATAGAATTTGCGGACATTGTTGATCGAGACTTTTGCCATTGTGGCGCCTTTCTAGTGGAACAGTGTTTTCCGGTTTGCGGGATCAGCCCTTGACCGCGCCAGCCGTCAGGCCCGCGATGATGTGCTTTTGTGCCGCGAAGAACACGATGATCGTCGGAAGAATGGTCAGGGTGATAAACGCGAGGATCAATTGCCAGTCGGTGCCGTATTCGCCCCGATACGACATAATGCCCAAGGGCCACGGATAGTTGCTTTCCGATGTCAGCAAGATCAGGGGAATGATGTAGTTGTTCCAGCTTTGCACAAAGGCGACGATCCCCACCGTTGCGATAATCGGGCGCGACAAAGGCAGTGTCACGGACCAGAAAAACCGGATGTAGCTGCATCCGTCCACAAAGGCGGCATCGAACAATTCCTGCGGGACGTTGCGAAAGAAATTGCGCATCAAAAGGATGCTCATGCCAAGGCCAAAGGCCACTTGCGGCAGGATGACACCCCAAGGGTTGTCCAGAAGGCCAAGATCTCTGATGCGTATGAAAAGCGGCAGGATCGCAGTGGCAACAGGAAACATCAGGCCCAACAAGAAGTAGTTGAGCAGGTAACCAGACCCGAAAAACCGGATATGGGCCAGCGTAAAGGCCGCCATGCCAGCAACGGCCAGTGTCAGCACAACGGTGAACACTGAAATGAACAGCGAATTCCACAGCATGCGCCAATAGCGTTCGGAAAACAGGATATCGCCATAGTTCTGCCATTGCCACATATCGGGCAAACCGAACGGGTTGGTCCGCAGATCGCCCAGCGTCTTGAAACCACCCAGCGCCGTCGTGACAAGCGGGATCAGCACAATGCTCGCCACGATAAACAGGACGGCATAGACATAGAGCAGCCGCACAAATGTGACGCCGGGTTTACGAGAAGCCTGCCCCACGGCTGGCCGGATGGTAGAGGTGACATCAGTCATTGCGCATCAAAGCCCTCTTGTAAGTGAATGCCAGAACAACACAGATCAGGAAAAGAACCACGCCCGCGGCGCTGCCAAAGCCGATTTGCATCCGCATGACGCCATAGCTGTAAAGGAAGGTCACAAGTGTTTCGGTACTGTTCAACGGCCCGCCACCGGTCAGCGGCATCACCACGTCAAACAACTGGATCGACCCGATCACGGCAAAGAAGATCGACAGCCGCAATGTCGGTGCCAGCAGCGGCAAGGTGACATAGCGGAACCTTTGCCAGCGGCTGGCGCCGTCGATATCGGCGGCCTCTAGCAGGTTGCGGTCGATGGCCTGCAGGCCAGCAATGAACAGCATCATGTGAAATCCGAAGTATTTCCACACGACGACCGCCAGCACCGCATAGATTGCCAGATCGCGGTCAGCCAGCACATAGGGCGCCGACATCCCGAAAAAGCCGAAGATCGCCGCGAAAAGCCCGTAGTCACCGTCATAGACAAACCGCCAGATCAGACCGGCTGCGACATCGGCCAGAACATAGGGCAGGAAAAAGATCAGCCGGAAGGCAACGACACCGGGAAACCGTTCTGCCAGCAGCATCGCAAGCCACAGCGCCAAAGGCACCTGAATCACGATAGAAACGACCATAATCAGACCGGTGTTTGTCAGTGCCTGATGAAAGGCACGGTTTTGGAACAACACCTCGAAATTGCGCAGGCCGACGAATTCTGTCGGGCGGCCATAGCCTGACCAGTTGTACAGGCTGTACCATGCCGCTTCGCCCATCGGCAGCATGACGAAAACCGTAAACAGCAAAAGGGCAGGCGGCAGGAACAGCAGCAACACGGGCAGGCGGCTGGGGCCAATCACCTTGTCACGCCGGATCGGGCGCGCATTTTCACGGATTGCCTTGCGCGCTTTTGCCAGCAGTCCGCCAGTTACCGATGCCACGTGCTATCCTCCTTTTGGGAAATGCCTGCCGCCGGCGCAAACCGGCGACAGAGCCTTTTGTGAAGCGTCACATCACTGCAGTGCGAATTCGTTTTGCAGCATCGAGACAGCCTCTCCGGGAGACATGTTGCCGGTGACCAGTTCGACCGAAATATCGTTGATCACGCGGCCAAGGGCCGGGCCGAAATCCTGATCGAAATAGTTCTGGTGCCAAGTGGATGCGGCCAGCTGGTCCGCCGCACCGCGCAGATGTTCGCCCACGACCGCTTCTTCTGCGCCGGTCGTGACGGGGATCAGCATTTCAGCCGCCGCCATTTTCTGTTGGTTTTCCAGATTGGTGAAATAGGCCAGGAAATCCAGCGTTTCCGGCGGCGCATTGACCGACACCGCCCAGCCGTTCAGACCACCCAGCGTATCGGTGATTTGGCTGTCGCCACCTTCGACCATCGGGAACGGGAACCGTCCGATGTTGTCAGGGTCAAGGCCGACCCCGTCAGCGGCGTTGTTGCGCTGCGTGCCGACGGTGTTTTCAAACGACAGGATCATCGCCGCCCCGCCATCACCGAACAGGCCCAGCGTTTGCGGCCATGTGGCCCCCAGATAACCGGGCTGGAACGGGTCCAGTTCGCCCAGACGTGTCAGTTCCTCGCCCGCGCGGATAAAGGCTTCGTGGCCGAAACCTTCGCCTTCGCCGACCTTGGCGTTATCGACAACCTCTTGCCCGCCGATCCGCATGGCAAGGTAGCTCCAGTAAAAGTGGACAGGCCAGCGTTCCCCGCCGCCCACCGCAATGGGGGTGATGCCTGCCTCTTTCAGCGTTTCGACAGCATCCAGCAGGGCGTCCCAATCGGTCAGGTCATCAGCGTTCACGCCAGCCTGATCGAATAATTCCCGATTGTAGAAAAAACTGACCGTCCCCATGCGGAAGGGCACAGCCCATAGGTTGTCGTCAAAGGTCAACCCGTCCACGGCGGCCGCGTTGAAACTTTCACCCCATGGCTGGCCGTCGCGTTCTTCTGCCATCGCCTCGTTCAGGTTCATCAGAACGCCGTTTTCCGCTTGCGCACGCAACACGCCGCCACCCCAAGAATAGAACATATGCGGTGCTGAATTTGATTGCAGCAGTGTGGGCAGGCGCGCCTTGAACGCCTCGTTTTCCAGAAACTGCATGGTGACGTTCACGTCGGGATTTTGGGCGTTGAACGATTCGGCGATTTCTTCCCATACGGATAGATAGGCCGGGTTCTGTTCGATATGCAGCCAGCGCACTTCTGTCTGCGCCGCAGCCATCGTTGCACCAAGGATGCCTGTCGTCGCAAGCGCGGCCCCTAAGATAGTTGATCCTCGAAAATTCATCTTGATCCTCCCTGATTTGCCACATCCTCCCCTCCCGGAGGATATTTTACATGTCACGTATTAAATAGGGCAGCACTTGGTTGACCTGTCAAGCATTTTGCCTATTTGCGCGAATAATGGCCGTTTTGGCTTGCTTTCCGGGGTTCTGTCGGTCACGAATAGCGGAGTAAATTTGTATCCGGCATAAAATGGACCGTGCTTACCGATGAAGACAGCCGATCCCGAATTGATGCGTGCTATCAATCGTTTCCATGTCCTTGACACGATCAGGCGGCATGGCCCGCTGGCGCGCGTGGCGATATCCGAACGGACCGAACTATCGCCGACGACGATTTCCGCTATCACCGGATCGCTGATCGAAAGCGGGCTGATCGAGCCTGTCAGCATTGGCGATCTGCGCAACAGCGGAAACGGGGGGCGCGGTCGTCCGCGTGTCATGCTGCAACTAAAGGCGGATGCCGCCTGCGTCATGGGCGTCAAGGTATCACCCTACCGGATGCATTTTGTGCTAACCGATTTTCAGGGTGATGTGCTGTCCGAATTTGGCCTGCCGGTGCGTCTGACGCGTGAACCTGTTGATGTTCTGGCCTATCTGATTGCCGATGGTGTGCGGTCGTGCCTTGCCGAAACGGGGCGGACGCCAGCGCAGATCGACAGCCTGACGATTGCCATGCCGGGGGTGATCGAACACGCGACAGGATCGGTCCGCGAAAGCCCGTTGCTGGTTCAGGCAAACGCGCCGCTGGCCGCGGCCTTGCAGGACCGGTTGGGGATCCAGACTTTCCTTGAAAGCGATGCAGACGCCATTGCGCAGGGTGAACGGTGGTTTGGCACCGCGCGGGATCTTGATGATTTTGTGCTTGTGTCGCTGGAACATTCTATCGGTTTTGCCATCATGAACCGCGGACAATTGTTTCGGGGTGCGACCGGTCTGTCGCCCAATCTGGGTGATCTGGTCATCAGCGCGCCGGATGCGCCCGTGCTGGTCCGGCTTTCGGAACTGGCTGAACAAAGTGCCATTATCGCTGGCCACGCCGAGGCTGACCGTCTGCGCGAAAATGCCCGCCAGATCACCCCCGGGTCTGCCAACCTGATTGTCACGCCGGGTGATGCAGACATGATTGCACGCGCTGAACGGGCAGGCGAAGCGCTTGGCACAGCGCTGGCCAATGTCATCACGCTGCTGGCACCGCCACGGATATTGCTGGTGGGCTCGGTGCTTGGGCTTGGTGAACACCTGCTTGCACCGCTGCGCCGTGTGATGGCGGCAGCGGTTCCCCCCACACTTGCCGGTCTTGGCGAAGTGGATGCGCATCAGGCGGATGACGGTCTTTGGGCACGCGGGGCCGCCGCATTGGCGCTGCGCGAACTTTACGGCTCGCCCTGGGGGGTCATGCAGGCCAGACAGCCCGGCACCAAAGAGGATTTAGAGGGAGTGAAAAATGTCGGATAACAAGCCAGTCGGGATCGGCATCATCGGATGTGGCAACATTTCAACCACCTATCTCAAGGACGCAAAGGATTTCCCCATCCTTGATATCCGCGCGGTTGCAGATCGCCACCACCCCACCGCCGTTGCGCAGGGTGCCGCGTTTGACGTGCCTGTCAGGTCGGTTGCCGACCTGCTTGCCAGTGACGACATCGATATCGTGCTGAACCTGACCATTCCGCAAGCCCATGTAGAGGTCGGGATGGCGGCACTTGCCGCAGGAAAACACGTCTATTCAGAAAAGCCGCTGGCGGTCACGGTGGACGAAGGCAGAAAACTGATCGCAGAAGGCGAAAGGCTGGGCCTGCGGGTCGGATGTGCCCCTGACACGTTTCTGGGTGGCGCGCATCAAACCTGCCGCGATATCGTTGATTCTGGCGCTTTGGGGCAGGTGGTGGGCGGCACTGCCTTTTTCATGTGTCCGGGTCACGAACGCTGGCACCCGAACCCTGATTTCTACTACAAAACCGGTGGCGGCCCGATGCTGGATATGGGCCCGTATTACATCACTCAGCTTGTCAATCTGCTGGGGCCGGTCGCGTCGGTCACCGGTATGGCGTCGATGTTGCGCAAGACACGTCCTATCACTAGCGAACCCCGCAACGGTGAAATCATCGAGGTCGAGGTTTTCACCCATGTTTCAGGCACGCTGGCATTCGCATCCGGCGCGATCGTACAGATCGTGATGAGCTTTGACGTCGCGGGCCACCGCCACACCCCGATCGAGATTTACGGCACCGATGCAACGCTGCTGGTGCCCGATCCCAACCATTTTGGCGGGCAGGTCGAAACCCGCGCCAAGAATGCGGATTGGGTCGATGTGCCGACGACCATGCCCTATTGGGACGGGAATTTCCGGTCACTCGGTCTGGCCGATATGGCGCATGCGATCCGGTCGGACCGCCCTCACAGGGCCAGCGGTGCGCTTGCCCTGCATGCGCTTGAGGTGATGGCAGCGGTTGAACAGGCCGCAATGACAGGAAGCCGGATCGACATTGCAACACAACCGGACCGGCCAGCGCCGCTTGGGGACAACATCGTCAACGACCTGTTGGCACATTGATATCAAGGGAGAGAAACTATGCGCGAAGCACTTATCGTCTGGGGTGGCTGGAACGGTCACGAACCCGAAGCCTGCGCGAACGTGGTCCGGACCATTCTTGAGGAAGATGGTTTCAAGGTTCACGTCCATGACACAACCGAAGCTTTTGCCGACGAAGGCATCAAGGAAATGAGCCTGATTGTGCCCATTGCCAGCATGTCCAAGATCGAAAAAGAAGAGGTCAACATGTTGACCGCCGCAATCAAGGGTGGCGTCGGTCTGGGCGGTTTTCACGGTGGTATGTGCGACGCTTTTCGCGATGTGCCGGAATATCAGTTCATGACAGGTGGCCAATGGGTGGCCCACCCCGGAAACATCATCGACTACAAGGTTGACGTCATCCGATCTGACGACCCTGTCATGGCGGGGATCGACAGCTTTGAATACAGCTCAGAGCAATACTACATGCATGTCGATCCGTCGAACGAGGTGTTGGCGACCACTACCTTCACTGGCGAACATGCCGAATGGATCGACGGCACGGTGATGCCCGTCGTCTGGAAACGGCGTTACGGGGCAGGGCGGGTGTTCTTTTCATCGCTTGGCCATGTGGCCAGTGAATTTGAGGTGCCGCAGATGAAAACGATCCTGCGCCGTGGTCTGTCTTGGGCGGCGCGCGCGGCATAGGGCTTCAGCGCAAGACCGCGAAACCACCCGAACGCATTCGCGCCTTTTCCAAGGGCAGCACTATTCCTGCGTGCCCAATTCGCCGTGTCACGGTGCAGGGACAAAAGCCATATCCGTCAGCCGCGCTATCAAAAGGGCGCGGCTGCTATAACGGTTAAATAAGTTGATCGCAGATCAATATACCCTTTACGATATAACCGGGAGATCGTGGGGGGAGGCAGGCTATGGAACTTGACAGCGCCAAGAAGGATATGTTGATCCGGCAGGGGCTGAAGCTGACACATCTGCGTTTGCTGGCTGCGCTGGATAAAACCGGCCAGATCAGTGCAGCAGCCGCCCAGATCGCCATCAGCCAGCCTGCCGCGTCGCGCCTGTTGGCGGAAATCGAGCGGATCGTCGGGATGAAATTCTATCAACGTCACCCGCATGGTGTCACGATGAATGCCGTCGGTTTATTGCTGGGCGAACGTGCCCGCTGGATGCTGCGCGCGCTTGACGATGCCGGACGCGATATCGCAGAGATCAGCAGCGGGCAGCGCGGGTCGGTGAATATCGGCGCGGTCACTGGCCCTGCGATTGAACTTGTCCTGCCTGTGATCCGTGAAGCGCGGCTTCTTTATCCGGATCATGATATCACGATTGATGTCGATACAAGTGACAAACTGGCCGAACGGTTGCTGGGCGGTAGCCTTGATTTCTACCTTGGGCGGGTGCTGCCGGGTCTGGATGCCAGTGCTGTGAACATGCAGTTGGTCGGGGACGAACCTGTCAGCCTGATCGTGCGCAAGGGGCATCCCCTGCTGGGGCGTACGAACCCCAGTCTGCAAGATTGCCTTGATTATGATTGGGTGATGCAACCGCCCGGTGGATTACAACGCTATACCGTTGACCGGTATCTGCTGGACCATGCTTATCATCCGCCAAACCGCGTGGTGAACACGAACTCGTTGATGATGATGCTGGCCATTGTCACACGGACCAACGCGATTGCGCCCGTATCCCGCGCGGTGGCGGATTTCTACGCTGGCCCGGACGGTCTGACTGGCCGGATCGAAACGCTGCCGGTGGACCATAAAATGGCTGTTGTTCCATATGGGCTGGTCACCTTGCGCGGCTATGAACTGCCCGCAGCCAGTGCAGAGATTCACCGCATGTTGCTGAAACATCTCGACAGTCAGCAGATCGAACAGCGAGCCGAGTGATATATCATTTCAGATATGATCATTCATGAAATCATTATTTGACCCGAATAGCCTCTGGTTCCTACCAAGGAGGTGTCAGCCGAGTTTGTGATCAACCGGCGCGACAAAGGGGGGGATTTTGATGCTGGTTTTCATGCTGCAAATAACCGTACCCGCACGGCGGGAGGTCTGAGATGTTTCTGTCCCAGATCCGCGCCGAAGATGGCACGCTTCAGGTTGTCGCCCGCGAGGGGACAGAGGCTTTTGTCATCTGCAATTGTGCCAGCACCTATGACCTTGCCCGCGATTGCGCGAACCGGGGTGTCACGCTGAAACAGCGGATCGCTACGCTGGGGCTGGGTGCCGCAGTCGATGTCGAAGGCGCTTTGGCGCAGGGGCGCGTGCTGGCCCCGATCCATCACCCTGATCCGACACAAATGTATCTGTCTGGCGTCGCCCTGAACGACACCGCCACGGATGACAACGCCGGACCCTTTGGCCCTGACTGGATTTACAAAGGCGACGGCCGTGCAATCGGCGCGCCGGGCATGGCGTTGCTGGTCAGTGACTTTGCACCGGACAGCGGCACAGGGCCGTCGGTTGCGGCGGTGTATATTGTCAGCGACAGCGGCACGCCGTTCCGGATCGGTTTTGCGATGGCGAACGATTTTTCCGATCGTATCCTGACGACGCAAAGCCATGCCGCCGTGGTCCAAGGCAGATTGCGGCCTTTGGCGCTTGGCCCCGAGATGGTGCTGGCTACCCTGCCAGAGGGGATTAATGGCAGCCTGCGCCTGACACGGGACGCAGAGGCGATCACCGATATTGCGATTTCGACAGGGCGCGACAATCTGGAAGCCGCGATTGCGCGTCTGGAGCGCGACCACTTTGCATCGGACAGTCTGTGCCAGCCCGGGCAATTGCATATTCTGGTCATTGCACTGGCCCAAGGCATCACGGCTAGCGCCAGCATCGGCGACACGACCATTCTGACGCTTTCCGGCTTTGGCTTGCCGCTGTGCAATCCGCTGCATCATGCACCGCGCGGGCCTGATGCGCCCGTGCAGATCAATGCGCTTTGACATGGCGACGCGATGAAACGGGACCAAGAAAGACGCCAGTCATGAATTTTACTTTCAAAAGGACATCAAGGACATGAAAATCCGTGCCAATCTTCATCGTGACTTCCGGATCGGCAGCATCGACCCGCGGTTATATTCGGCATTCATCGAACATATGGGCCGCGCGATCTATTCCGGCATTTACGAACCCGGGCACAGCACAGCCGACGAACACGGTTTTCGCAAAGACGTGCTGGAAATGGTCAAAGACCTGAAAATTCCGGCGATCCGCTATCCCGGTGGCAATTTCGTATCCGCCTATGACTGGCAGGACGGGATCGGCCCGAAAGACGAACGCCCTGTCCGGCTTGATCTGGCGTGGCGGTCGAAAGAAACCAATCAGGTCGGCATCAACGAATTTGCGATCTGGGCGGAAAAGGCCGGTATCGACATGATGCTGGCGATCAATCTGGGCACACGTGGCTTGCAGGAAGCCCGCGAGTTTGTGGAATATGTGAACCATCCCAGCGGCACGACATGGTCCGACCTGCGCCGCAGCCACGGTGTGGAAGACCCTTACAATGTGAAAATGTGGTGTCTGGGCAACGAGATGGACGGCCCTTGGCAGACCGGCCAAAAACCGGCCATCGAATATGGCCGTTTGGCCAATAACGCAGCAAAGGCGGTCAAAGGCTTTGACAAAACGCTGGAAACCATCGTCTGCGGCAGTTCCAACGACCAGATGCCGACCTATCCCGAATGGGAACGGCAGGTGCTGGAGGAATGCTATGAGAATGTCGATTTCATCTCTTTGCACAAATATTTTGGCAATTCGAGCAGCGACACGCTGAACTATTTTGGCAAGATCGAGGAAACTGGCCGCTATATTCAGGCCATCGGCGGCGTGATCGACTACGTCAAGGCAAAGAAGCGCGCCAAGAACGATGTGTATATCTGCTTTGACGAATGGAACGTCTGGTATCACATCCGTGAAAAAGACATGCAAAATGTCCAAAGCTGGGATTGGCCAGAGGCGCCAGCCCTGCTGGAAGAAGATTACAATTTTGAAGACGCGCTGTTTGTCGCGGGCCTGATCAACGAATTCATCCGCCGGTCCGACCGCGTCAAGATTGCCTGTATCGCGCAATTGGTGAATGTGATCGCACCGATCCGTGCCGAAAAGGGCGGGCCGGCGTGGCGGCAGACAATCTATTACCCTTATCAGTTCGCGTCACTTTATGGCCGGGGCGAGGCGTTGCGCGTTGCGGTCGATGGGCCGACCTATAATTGCAATGTGGCAGATGACGTATCCTACATGGATATCGCCGCGACCCATGATCGTGAGGCAGGAACAGTCAGCCTGTTCATCCTGAACCGCCACCTGACCGATACCGCTGATATGGACATGGCCCTAACCGGTTTCGCCGGTGCGCGGCTGATCGACCACCGCGTGATGGAAGGCCATGATCTGCGCGCAGTGAACGGGCCGGACAGCCCCGATGCGGTATCACCGCAAAAAGGCAGCGGGCTGGGTGTCGAGGATGGGGCGCTGAAGGGCAAGATCGCGCCCTTGTCGTATCACCTTGTCCGGCTTGATGTGTCCTGAAGGGGGAAAGCAAATGACCGGCGTCAGATTGCATAATGTTGAAAAGGCCTTTGGCGCCGTCAAGGTCATCCATGACGTGTCCATCGACGTGCCAAAGGGGGCCTTTTCGGTCTTTGTCGGCCCGTCGGGCTGTGGCAAATCCACCCTGCTGCGGATGATCGCAGGGCTCGAGGAAACCACCGGCGGCAAGATCGAGATTGAAGGCCGCGACGTCACCCATGAAGAACCCGCCGACCGTGGTGTGGCGATGGTGTTCCAGAACTACGCGCTTTATCCGCATCTGAGCGTGTTTGAAAACATGGCCTTCAGCCTGCGCCTTGCGCGGGCAAAGGGGGCGGTCATCAAGCAAAAGGTACATGCTGCCGCCGAGATCCTGAAGATGGTGGACCAGCTTGATAAAAAGCCATCGCAACTGTCGGGCGGCCAACGCCAGCGGGTGGCGATCGGGCGGGCCATCGTGCGGGAACCAAAGGTGTTCTTGTTTGATGAACCCCTGTCCAACCTTGATGCCGAATTGCGCGTGCAGATGCGTCTTGAACTGGCCCGCCTGCACCGCGAAATCGGGGCGACGATGATCTATGTCACCCACGATCAGGTCGAGGCGATGACGCTGGCGGACAAAATCTTTGTGCTCAAAAGCGGTTATGTGCAGCAGGCTGGAGCGCCTTTGCATCTGTATGACGAT
>PUNR01000013.1 GCA_003551805.1 Loktanella sp. | reverse complement strand
GATTTCAAAGGATCTGAAAAAGGCGGGCTTTCGCTTTTGTGGCCCGACCATCGTCTACGCCTTTATGGAGGCGACCGGCCTGATCAACAACCACCTGACAACCTGCCCGCGCCATGCACCATGCGCTGCACTGGCGCGGTCACCAGCGTTTTAAAGCTGCTTCATCGGCATCTTTTGCCGCGACCCAATCTGCGCCGGACAAGGTCACCTCTTTTTTCCAGAAAGGCGCGCGGGATTTCAGGTAATCCATCAGGAAATCCGCAGCGGCAAAAGCCTCGGCGCGGTGTTGGGCGGCAGTGGCAACCATCATGATCGGCGCACCGGGCGTCAAAGCGCCAAAGCGGTGAATCACCAGCACATCGGCCAGCGCCCAACGCGTCGCCGCCTGCTTTGCGATATCTGCAATCGCGCGTTCGGTCATGCCCGGATAATGTTCGATCAGCATATGCTGCAAGTCACCGCGCGTGTCGCGCACGATACCGGTAAAACTGACGACAGCGCCGATATCGGTGCGGGTGCTGGCGAAACCGGCAAGCTCTGCACCTGCATCAAAGGCGTCTTGCTGAACGCGGACCTGCATCAGCCACCCGTCATCGGCGGGAAAAATGCGACTTCACGGACGCCGGCCAAGGGCGCATCGAAATCCGCAAGTTCCTGATCAACGGCAACACGCAGCGCGGTGATATCGGCAAAAGCAGCGGCATAGCGGTCTTCGCGCGCGACCAGTTCGGCGACCAGTTCGGCGACTGTTTGCGCATCGGTCACGATCTGTTCTTGCGGCAGACCGATCCGTTCGCGGACCCATGCAAAATACATCACATTCATGCTGCAGGACCCCTTAGAAATGGTTGTGCTTTGCGAAAGTAATCCCACCCCGTCAGCAAGGTCAGAAAGGCTGCGATCCAAAGCGCGACGATACCGGCCCACCACGTCACAAAGGTCGAAAGCGCATCAACTCCTGCGTAATGCACAAAGGCGCCTTTGGCGAAAAGAATGGCAATCGCCACCATCTGCGCCGTGGTTTACCATTTCGCCATTTGCGTCACCTTCAATGTGCCCGCCGTATCACCCAGAAACTCCCGCAACCCCGAAACAAAAACTTCGCGGAACATGATGATCGTTGCGGGCAAAAGGATCCATGGGTCCATGCCTGAAAAACCCGTGATGACCAAAAGCGCGATAACCACCATCGCCTTATCGGCAATCGGGTCCAGCATCGCGCCCAGCTTGCTTTCCTGTTTCCATTTACGCGCCAGATAACCGTCGAGAAAGTCGGTCAAGGCGGCGGCCACAAACAGAATCAGCGCAAACCAGTCTGCGGCGGGTCTGTTGAAATATAAAAACATGATGACGACGCCGGGGGCAGCGGCCAAACGCAGGATGGTTAATATATTGGGCACAGACATCATGATGCGGGCACATTAGACTGGCTGCAACAAAGACACCAGCGCCGGATGACGGGTTAGCCTGCCTCCGCCGCGGCACGAATGGCACGGATATTGGCACCATAAGGTGCCGGATCACTGACCGACCCACCGCGGAACACAGCCGATCCTGCGACCAGCACATCGGCCCCGGCCGCTGCCACCAAAGGCGCGGTGGTCGGATCAACGCCGCCATCAATCTCGATATGGATGGGCCGGTCGCCGATCATCGCGCGCAGCTGGCGGACCTTTTCCACCTGTGAATGAATGAACTTTTGCCCGCCAAAACCGGGGTTTACCGTCATCACACAAACCAGATCGACCATGTCGAGCAGGTATTCGACGGCTGCGGCGGGCGTTGCGGGGTTCAAGGCCACTCCGGCCTTGGCCCCCGCGCCGCGGATCGCTTGCATGGTGCGGTGGATGTGTGGCCCCGCCTCGACATGGGCGGTGATGATGTCGGCGCCAGCCTTTGCAAAAGCCTCGATATAAGGATCGACGGGGGCGATCATCAGATGCACGTCCATCACGCCCTTGATATGTGGCCGGATCGCTGCACAGGTCGCAGGGCCAAAAGTGATATTGGGCACAAAATGCCCGTCCATCACATCGACATGAACCCAATCAGCGCCCTGCGCCTCGATCGCCTGACATTCGGCACCGAAATTGGCGAAATCGGCAGATAGAATCGACGGTGCGATCTTGATGGAACGGTCAAAAGTCATCGGCGAGGCCCCTTGCTATTTGCCAGCGGCATAAACCGACTGCATCATCTTGTCACGCAGGACGTGAATAAAATGCTGCATTGCAGCAAAAGCTGTGCTAGTTTGCCCTTATGAACCAGATCCTGCGCCATGCTGACATTCTGCGCGCCGATGCGCAGGTCCACCTGACAAGGGCGACCTTGACGGCGGAACGCCCCCGCGCGCTGCATGGCCACGATTTTTACGAACTTTTCTGGGTGCAGAACGGCAAGATCCGGCATCACCTGCCGGACGGTCCACAGACCCTGTCCGAAGGGGCGGTTGTCTTTCTTAGCCCCGGTCAAACCCACGCGCTGCAAGGGCGCGGCGAACATGCGCTGGTGGTATCGCTTTGCATCCATCCCGCATTGATTAAGGCGCTGGCGAAACGGCACCCCTTGCTCAAGGGGCATTTGTTCTGGTCCGAAACCGGCCTTGTTCAGCACCACCGCGATATGCGCGAACTGGCCGGATTGAACCATGCTGCTGTTCAACTCGAACGCAGCCGCTGCGATACGATCGCGGCAGAAGCATTCCTGCTTCCCCTTTGCGCCGAATTGACAGGTGAGGTCTATCCCCCCGACGCCCCCGACTGGCTGATCCGCGCCTGCCGCGCGGCCCAAGACCCCGCCGTGTTTCAGGGCGGTGCCGCAGGGCTGGTTTCACTGACCGGCAAGGCGCATCCGCATGTCAGCCGTAGTATGCGGAAATTCTTTGGCCAGACCCCGTCAGATTACATCAACCGGATCAGGATGGAACATGCCGCCCGCGCCCTGACCACCGACGCCGAACCGATCAGCCAGATCGCTGCCGATTGCGGCATCCCGAACATGTCGCATTTCCACAAACTGTTCCGCGCCGCTTACGGCGACACACCGCTGCAATACCGCCAGAAACTGCAGCGTCAGGTCGTGCAGCCGTCATAGTGTTTGACCAATTGGTCAAAACTTGCCAAGTCATCTGCAAACTGCCACCTATTATGGGCAACGCAGAAGGCACCTTTGCACATGACCACAACCCCTACTTTGCCGCGCAATGATGGTATGCCGCTTGACCTTGACTGGGTCATGGCGGTGCAGGCCAATACATCCGCCATCGAACGGCGTGCAGCGACCCTGCCGGGGCGGCGCAGCGTGAAGAAAGATTATCAGGCCGCATGGCTGTGCAAGGCGATCAGCCTGATGGACCTGACCACCCTGTCGGGCGATGACAGCGCAGGCCGCGTACGCCGCCTGTGTGCCAAAGCACGCCAACCGGTGCGGGCAGATATCCTTACTGCCTTGGGGATGGAGGGGCTGACGACAGGTGCCGTCTGCGTCTATCACGATATGGTCGCCACAGCGGTCGAGGCCCTTGACGGGTCCGGCATTCCGGTTGCCGCCGTGTCCACCGGCTTTCCCGCTGGCCTCTCGCCCTTCCATCTGCGCATCGCCGAAATCGGCGAAAGCGTCGCCGCCGGCGCGCAGGAAATCGACATCGTCATCAGCCGCCGCCATGTGCTGACAGGCAACTGGCAGGCGCTTTACGATGAAATGCGCGAAATGCGCGCCGCCTGCGGTGATGCCCACGTCAAGGCGATCCTTGCGACAGGAGAGCTTGGCACATTGCGCAATGTCGCCCGCGCCAGCCTTGTCTGCATGATGGCGGGCGCTGATTTCATCAAAACATCCACCGGCAAAGAACCCGTCAACGCCACCCTGCCCGTCACCCTAACGATGATCCGCGCGATCCGCGATTACCACGACCGCACCGGCGTGATGGTCGGCTACAAACCCGCAGGCGGGATCAGCAAGGCCAAGGATGCTTTGGTCTATCTGTCGATGATCAAGGACGAACTCGGCGACCGCTGGCTGCAACCCGACCTGTTCCGCTTTGGCGCATCCAGCCTGTTGGGCGACATCGAACGGCAACTCGAACACCACGTCACAGGGGCCTATTCCGCCCAGTGGCGGCACGCGATTGGATAAGGCCATGACAATCAAGGATATCTTCAACACCATGGATTACGGCCCCGCCCCCGAAAGCAAAGCCGAGGCGCTGGCATGGCTGGCCGCCCGTGACAATCTGGTCGGCCATTTCATCAATGGCAAATGGACCCAAGCCCGCGATGATTTCGCGACCTCCAACCCCGCGACGGGCGTGAAACTCGCCGGTGTCACCAAAGGCACCCCAGCCGATATCGCCGCCGCTGTGACTGCGGCGCGCAAGGCGCAACCAGCTTGGGCCAAATCGGGACACAAACGCGCCCGCGTGCTTTATGCCATCGCGCGGCTGATGCAGAAACATGCCCGCCTGTTGGCCGTGATGGAAACGCTGGATAACGGCAAGCCCATCCGCGAATCGCGCGATATCGACGTGCCGCTGGCGATCCGGCATTTCTATCATCACGCAGGCTATGCCCAGTTGATGAAGGACGAACTGCCCGACCGCGAGGCTTTGGGCGTCTGCGGCCAGATCATCCCGTGGAATTTCCCGCTGCTGATGCTGGCATGGAAAATCGCGCCCGCGCTGGCGATGGGCAATACGGTGGTGCTGAAACCTGCCGAATATACCCCGCTGACCGCGATGGTTTTCGCCGATATCTGCACGCAGGCGGGGGTGCCTGCAGGTGTCGTCAATATCGTGATGGGTGACGGTGACACAGGCGCCGCACTGGTCTCGGCGGATGTGGACAAGATCGCCTTTACAGGATCGACCGAAGTGGGCCGCAAAATCCGGCAAGCCACGGCTGGATCAGGTAAGGCGCTGTCGCTCGAACTGGGCGGCAAGTCGCCATACATCGTGTTCGACGATGCAGACATGGATTCAGCCGTCGAAGGGCTGGTCGATGCAATCTGGTTCAATCAGGGGCAGGTCTGCTGCGCCGGTTCGCGCCTGTTGGTGCAGGAAGGGATCGCAGATCGGTTCTATGCCAAGCTCAAATCCCGCATGGACGGCCTGCGCATCGGTGATCCTTTGGACAAATGCATCGACATCGGCGCGATCGTCGATCCGGTGCAACTGGATCAGATCACCGCGATGGTCAGCGCCAATACCGAAGGCGAAACCTATCAGACCAAAGCGCCCGAAGGTTGCTTCTATCCTCCCACCCTAATTACCGGCCTGTCGCCCGCATCGCATCTGATGCAAGAAGAAATCTTTGGCCCCGTGCTGGTCGCCACAACATTCCGCACACCAGCCGAGGCTGTCGAAATAGCCAATAACACCCGTTATGGGCTGGCGGCATCGATCTGGTCCGAGAATATCAACCTTGCGCTGGATATCGCACCGAAACTGGCGGCAGGGATCGTCTGGATCAACGGGACCAATATGATGGACGCGGCCGCCGGTTTCGGCGGTGTGCGCGAATCCGGGTTCGGGCGCGAAGGCGGCTGGGAAGGGCTGGCAGGTTACACGAAACCCAAAGGCACGACCAAGCCTTTGAAACGGATCGCCGCCTTCACCACGATGGACGGCACGCCTGCCGATCCACTGGACCGAACTGCAAAACTCTATATCGGCGGCAAACAGGCGCGGCCCGACGGCGGTTATTCCAAACCCGTCTTCAACCCGCGCGGCAAGCTGCTGGGCCATGTATCCGAGGCAAACCGCAAAGACCTGCGCAACGCGGTCGAGGCGATGAACGCCGCCAAGGGCTGGTCAAAGACGACAGGCCACCTGCGCGCGCAAATCCTCTATTACTTCGCCGAAAACCTGTCCGCGCGGGGCGATGAATTGGCCCGCCGCATCAAGGACCTGACCGGCAAATCCGGCACGGACGAGGTCGAACTGACCATCCGCACGCTGTTCACCTATGCGGCTTGGGCCGACAAATACGACGGCAAGATCCACGGCGTGCCGATCCGCGGCGTCGCATTGGCAATGCATGAAGCGGTCGGTAATATGGCGGTCTTCTGCGAAGACGCCGCCCCGCTGCTGGGCCTGATCACACCAATGGCCGCTGCAATCAGCATGGGCAACCGCGTGACCTTGGTCGCGTCTGAACCTTTCCCGCTGCTGGCCGCCGAAATCTATCAGCTGTTGGAAACCTCCGACATGCCGGGCGGGGTGGTCAATATCCTGACGGGCGACCACACCGATCTGGCAAGCCACGCAGCCAAGCATCATGACATCGACGCCGTCTGGTCGTTTTCGGGTGCCGATATCTCTGCCACCATCGAAAAAGCCAGCGCCAGCAACATCAAACGCACTTGGGTCAACAATGGTCGTGCCATCACCCCGACCGCGCGCGACTATCTGGCCGCCGCGACCGAGGTAAAGAACATCTGGATCCCCTACGGCGAATAGTGGCTATTTGCGGCCAAACCAGCGGGCCCATCTGCCGCGCCGTTCGGCAAGGTTGGCCTGCGTCCTGTCAATCCGGTGCGTGGCTGAATCCATCAACGGGTCAACCGCACGTTCCCAGAACTGGCGCCACATGGCGCGTATGAACAGCATTGCAACCAGCAAAAAGATGAAAAATCCGATATTGAACCACGGAATAATCCTGACGTCCGGTCCGTCTACGACACGCATTTTCACAACATTGGGATAGATACTGATCCAGCGGTTCCGCCAGCCATAGCGGGTGATAACCACCCAATCATCCCCACGCGCCAGATTGGCCGCAACAGCCTGCAAATCAGCCGAGTTGAACTTGAAATAGGGTGGCCAGATCCAGCCGGTATCTTCATTGCGGTAAACCATGACGCTGGAACTGTCGCGGCGGACAAAGCCCAGCAGAAAGGTATTCTGCTTTTGCGCATTGATCAGCCGCAGGTCGCGCACGTCGGGATTGGCAGCACCGCTATCGGCCTGCGCAAAGAAAATACGATTGATAGAACTGAAATCGGTGCGGATCACCTCGGTCGACGTGACCTTGACGATGTCATGCTGCGGCAGGACATAATGCAGGAACAAGGCGAAAAAACCCAAAACCAGCAAACGCAGAACAAATTTGACGCGGGCCATGATAATCCTCAGTTCGTGTTGATAAGATAGGCAATTATCGCAACAGCCAGCGTGGGTACAACATAGACCAGCCCGATCAGCTTGGGCCGGAACGACGCCTGATAGGCTGCCATCCCTTGCGCCACAAAAGCATCGCGCGCTGCTTTATCAGCTGTGCCGGGATTGGCAGCATCAAAGGATTTTTCCAGCCGTTCCTTGCGCACCGACCGCGCGTATAGCGCGATTGACCAATAAACCACGGTCAATGCGATAAAGCCGAAAATAGCCAGTTTGATGAATGCCATCAGATCTTCCTTTGCTTTAGCGACCGGTTTATGCCGAATATGCACCAGCGGCGGTGATCTTACCATAACACCGACCGTCGGATCGCATCCGAAAAACCCCATCGTCCGAGCATCAAATATCCCCGCCGGAGGCTCCGGCAATAGCGACAAGCGCCAAACGCCCGGACCCGCCCGAAAGATTGCCCCATGACCAACGCCCTGCAACCTGTGACACAAAACGCTGTTGCGCCGGAAATCTCGCATCCGGCACCTGACAGGCTGATTGATGGCAATCCGGTTTTCACCACATGGAACATTGAAGAGACGGACACCCTGTTCGCAGGGATATGGCAATCCACCCCCGGCAAATGGCGCGTGATCTATGATGAATGGGAATATTTCACGCTGACCGCTGGCCACTCCGTCATCACCCCGGATGGGGGCGTTCCGGTGGTCTTGACCACCGGAGACAGCTATATCATCCGCCCCGGTTTCACCGGCACATGGGAAGTGGTCGAGACAACCGTGAAAGACTATGTAATCCGGCTTTAGATCATGCCCGGCGACAGCTCGTCAAACACCGGCGGGCGATCCAGCGCCTCTGCATCCGGACCCAACAGGTCTTCGGCAGGGATGATCGTCGGCGGCAATTCAATCCCGCGGCCATAGTTTTCAGGATCAACCCGCAAGGATTCCGCAGGGCTGCGGATCAGCACAGGCATTGGTGCAGTGACTTGATTATACAGATGGATGATGTCCTGATTGAACAAACGGATACAGCCCGCCGACCCCGAATTGCCGATAGACGGCAGATCGTTGGTACCGTGGATGCGGTAATAGGTATCGCGCCCGTTGCGGAACAGGTAAAGCGCACGAGCACCCAAGGGGCTGCGCAAACCGCCCGGAATACCGGCACGGAAATCACCGTAAACCTCTGGCTGGGTGCGCAGCATGTTCTGGGTCGGCGTCCAGCCGGGCCATTTGCGTTTGAACTGCATCGTCGCGCGTCCGCGGATCGACGTCCCCGCACGGCCAACGCCAACGGGATACCGCGTCGCAGTGCCGTCACCCTTTACGTGGTACAAAAACTTGGCATAGGGATCGACGTCGATCGAGTTCGGTGGCGCCTCGCCCTGATAGATACCGGTCATGCGGCGGTTGACGCCCTGCAAATAGCGGCTTGGAATCCCCGGCAGATTGTAGCCCGAGTCAAAAATAGGCTCGTATCCTTCGACCCATTCTTCGCGGGTCGGCAGCTCAGGCGCCTCGTCAGCGATCTGTGGCGCACAGGCCGCAGCGGTGCTGCCCAACAGCATGGCACCAAACGCGCGACGGCTGAAATCTTTCGATATCATCATCAGATATTCCTTCATGTTTGACGGGGTGTTACCACCAAGCGCCCTGATAACAACACATCAGACATGCCGAATGCTGCACGTGATCGACAAATTGTGACCACAAGTGCTCTCAGAACCCGCAAAACGACAAATAGTTCCGGCTTTTGTTACCGATTAACCAACAATGTTAAACGCCGGACCATAGGGATAAGCGGTGATGTCCTGATTCCCCGTCTCGGTGATGAACAGGATATCATGTTCACGGTACCCGCCCGCCCCGGGCTGGCCTTCGGGAATTGTCAGCATTGGTTCCATGGAAATCACCATGCCGGGTTCCAGCACGGTAGGGATATCTTCGCGCAGTTCCAACCCCGCCTCGCGCCCATAGTAATGCGACAGCACACCGAAAGAATGGCCATAGCCAAAGGTGCGATATTGCAAAAGGTCGCGTTCTTCGAGGAATGCGTTGATCTTGGCTGTCACCTCTGAACACACAGCCCCCGGCACCAGCAAGGACATGCCATATTCATGGGTCGCGACATTGGCTTCCCAAATGGCAAGACTGGCCGGATCGGCCTCTCCCACGAACAGGGTGCGTTCCAGCGCTGTGTAATAGCCGCTGATCATCGGGAACGTGTTCAGCGACAGGATATCACCATGTTCCAGCTTGCGCGCGGTCACAGGGTTATGCGCCCCGTCCGTGTTGATCCCCGACTGGAACCAGACCCATGTGTCACGGTATTCGGCCTCGGGGAAGCGTGCGGCAATTTCCAGTTCCATGGCATTGCGCCCCGCCATGGCCACATCAATTTCGCGCACGCCCGGTCTGATCGCATCACGGATCGCATAGCCGCCGACATCGGCCACCGATGCGCCCGCGCGGATCAGGTCAAGCTCTGCAGGTGATTTGCGCATCCGCTGCGTCATCGTCTGTGCGGCCAAATCGACCAACCGTGCCGGTTGCAGATTGTCGCGCAACGCCAGACGGATCGCGACAGTCAGGTGATCTGATTCGTAGCCCAGCACCTTGCCCAGCCCCGTCACAGACCGTACCGCGCGCCAGTAATTGCTGCGGTCCCAATCAGTATAGGTGATCGCATCACCATATGACCGCCGCCACGGCTGTGCCGCATCAATACCGGCGCTGATCGTGACACATTCGGTGGGCGTCACCACCAGCCCGTATTGCCGCCCGAAACTGCAATACAGAAAGCCTGAATAATAAGCGATATTCTGCATCGAGGTGAACAACACCGCCTCGACCCCTGCCTTTTCCATGATTGCACGCAGGCCGGTCAGCCGCGCCTCGTATTCGGCGGGTGCGAAGGGCAGGGATTTTTCGCCTTGGTGGAATTTGTAAAATTGCGGACGCGCTGTCATGGCGGAGCCTTTCAAGAAGGTCCCGGCGTTCAGGACGGTTTGTTATAAAGCGACGACGCCATCGTCACATGCGGACGCTAGCCCAGCCGCTCGAACCGATCAAGCCAGTCTGTCGCCCAGATCAAGCCCGCGCAGAACCTCTGCCGCGGGCATTGCGCGCTTGCCTTCGCGCTGCGCTGTGGTGACGGTGACAGCGCCATCGGCACAGGCAATTGTGAACCCCGACAGCACCGTTCCGGGGGCCGCGTCGCCACCCGCTACCACTGCTGCCAGCAACTTCACCCGCTCTCCCGCTACATCGCACCATGCGCCCGGAAACGGCGATAACCCGTTGATCTGACGCGCAACCTTTGCAGCAGGCTGGTGCCAATCCACCCGCGCTTCGGATTTTTCGACCTTGCTGGCGTAGGTGACCCCGTCGGTTGGCTGCGGTTCGGGCACAAGGTCAGGCAAGCGGTCCAATGCCTGCACTACCAACCGCGCACCCAAGGCGGACAAGCGATCATGCAACGCGCCCGTGGTGTCATCCGGTGCGATATCCACCGCCTCGCGCAGCAGCACAGGGCCAGTGTCCAGCCCGGCCTCCATCTGCATGATGCAGACACCTGTTTGTGTATCGCCAGCCATGATCGCACGATGAATAGGCGCTGCCCCCCGCCAGCGCGGCAGCAATGACGCATGGATGTTCAAGCAACCCAAACGCGGCGCATCCAGCACCGCTTGCGGCAGGATCAGGCCATAGGCCACGACAACGGCGATATCGGCATCAAGCGCTGCAAACTCTGCCTGCGCCTCTGCATTGCGCAGCGACACAGGATGGCGGACGGGCAGACCCAAGGCCGCTGCGCGCGCATGAACAGCCTGCGGGCGATCCTTTTTGCCCCGCCCCGCAGGACGCGGCGGTTGTGTATAAACGGCAGCAATATCATGACCCGCAGCGATCAATGCATCCAGCACCGGAACAGAAAATTCAGGCGTGCCCATAAAGATAATCCGCATGATTTCCGTCCCTTTTAGATAAAAAATCGCCTCAGTTCGCGATTTTGCGTGCTTTCTTGATCAGCATATCGCGGCGCAACTTGGTCAGGCGATCAAAGAACATCCGCCCCGCCAGATGGTCAACCTGATGCTGTACCGACGTCGCCCACAGCCCGACAAAATCGCGGTCTTCCAGTTCACCATGCGCGTTCAGAAACCGCACCGTTACCGCACGCGGCCGGCTTAGCCGCGCCCAGACACCCGGCAGATTGGGCGAGCCTTCTTCATGTTCGCGAAATTCGACAGAGCTGTGCAAAATCTCGGGGTTCGCCATCCGCACCGCCTGCCCCCGCGCGGTCGAGGCATCGACAACAGCCAGCGCCAGCCCGATCCCCAGTTGCGGCGCAGCAAGGCCAACACCGGGCATATTGTCCATCGCAACGATCATTTCTTCCCAGATCGCGCGGATATCATCCGTCACCGCCGCGACCGGACTGGCAGCGGTACGCAACACCGGATGCGGCCACGGCACAAAGGGACGGTGCGTCATTGCTCTACCCCGATATCGGTGATCAACACGCCGTTCAGATGGTCGAATTCATGGCAGATACAAATCGCCGCAACCCCGTCAAAGCGGCGCTGATGCGGCTGTCCGTCCAACCCCTGCCACGCCAGATCGACCCATGTCGGGCGCGTCACGGCAAAGGCACGGCCGGGGATCGACAAACACGCCTCGGTGCCCACTGCAATTTCATCCGCCTGCGCCACTATCTGCGGGTTGACGAAGGCCTGCGGGCTAGGCTCCGCGTCTTTCCACGTCGTGTCGATCACGAACACCCGCTGCGACACGCCCACCTGCGGTGCGGCCAGACCACGACCGGGGGCGGCATACATCACATCGAACATATCTTTGACCAAACCCGCCAAACCCGCGTCAAATATCGTCACAGGTGCGGCGATCACACGCAGCACCGGATCGCCATCAAACCGCAAATCCAACGCCATCCGCTAACCCCGCGCCATTTCGCGCTTTAGTTTCTGCATCTTGCGGGTAATCATCTGGCGCTTCAGCGGACCCAGATAATCAATGAACAACTTGCCATCCAGATGGTCGATCTCATGCTGCACACAAGTCGCCCACAACCCGTCGAACCGTTCGCGCTGCAATTTGCCGGATAGATCGGTCCAGGACACTTCGACCTCGGTCGGGCGCTGCACCTCGGCATATTGTTCGGGGATCGACAGACAGCCTTCCTCGTAGACGGATTTTTCTTCTGACGTCCACACGACCTCGGGGTTGATCAAAACCATCGGTTGCGGCGTCGCATCAGCATCCTTTTCGCAATCCATCACGATCACGCGGCGCATCACGGCCACCTGCGGTGCCGCAAGGCCGATGCCCGGCGCATCATACATGGTTTCCAACATATCATCGGCCAGCCGCCGCAAGTCGTCATCAACAGATGCGACCGGGGCGGTCACCTTTTTCAGGCGGGGATCGGGATGGATCAGGATGGGGCGTATGGTCATGGCTGCGCATTTAGGCTGGACGCAATGAAAATGCAACGTACCGTGCTTGCACCCGGCCACATGCCCGCTAGGCTGCGGTCAATCACCAAGGAGCGTCCCATGTCATTCAACACCCCCACCGACCGCCGTAACACAGCCTGCGCGAAATGGGACCTGATGGAAACGCTGTTTGACGTGCCCAAAGATGGCGGTCTGGCGATGTGGACCGCAGACAGTGATTACCCGACCGCGCCCTGCGTGCTGGCGGCGTTGCAACGCGCTGTCGATCATGGCGTTTTCGGCTACGGGATCGAGGATGCGACCTACACTAGCGCAATCACATGGTGGATGCAGCACCGGCACGGCTGGGCGGTCGACCCCGACTGGATCCTGACCACCCAAGGCCTTGGCAACGCCATCGCCCTGTCGCTGGAAGTGTGGTCAAACCCCGGCGATGCCGCCGCGATCTTTACCCCCGTCTACCATGAATTCGCCCACAAGATCACTCGCGCGGGCCGTGTCGTGACGACCTGCCCTTTGGCGCGCGACGGGGACAGCTATGTGCTTGACCTTGACGATGCGCAGGCGCGCCTGACCGGTCAGGAAAAGCTGCTGATCTGGTGTTCACCGCAAAACCCCTCTGGCCGGGTCTGGACAGCGGATGAACTGCGCGCCGTGGCAGATTTTGCACGGAGCAACGGAATGCTGCTGATCTGCGACGAAATTCACCATGATCTGGTTTATGCGGGACATGATTTCGTCCCCATGGCGGTCGCCGCCCCTGATCAGATCGACAACATCGTCTTCCTGACCGCCGCATCAAAGACATTCAACATTGCGGGCCAGCGCACCGGCAACATGATTATCCCCG
>PUNR01000341.1 GCA_003551805.1 Loktanella sp. | reverse complement strand
CGCGCGGGCAGCTTGGATATGGTCGCTGGTCTTCGCGTTTTGCGGTGTGGCGATCCTAAGCGATGGCGTGCGCGCAGGTATCTATGCGCGCGCCGGCATGGCTGTACCCGACAGCCGTTTACTTGAAATCGGGCTTTTGTTGCTGGGCTGGATGGTTTGCGTTGTGATCGGTTATCTGCTGTTTCGCGCCTTCAACCGGGCACCGTTGTTCTGGCGGGTCTATCTTTATATCCCGCTTCAGATCAGTAAGCTGCTGTCGCCAGTGATATTCTTTGCCCTGACGCCGGTCGCCGCTGTGCTGTTCATGGCCCATCTGGTGCGTATGTGGGCACCTTATGCGATCCGGCGTTGTGGCGGCGACATCGAAGCGACATCAAGCCAAACTATCAGGTTGGCGTTTTTTCTGGCGTTCCTGCCCTTGTTGGTGGTGCTGGAAGGAAACGCAACATTTCTATGGAACTGGGAAGTCGCGGTCATCGGCGCGTTCTGCCTGCTCCGCGCGATCCCTGAATTACGCCGCAAAGCTGTTTACCGCTGGTAATTTCAGGCTACCCGCAACATCGCGGCTTAGCGTTTGGACCCGACAGATTGACCGGACACGACATTGGGTCTGTTTTCTTCGGTTGCGGATTTCTTGTCGGCTTTGGCCTGCAAACGATCCATTTCCAGCTTGGCCGCGTCTTCGCGCCTTGTGGAAAGCCACGCCATGCCGATCAAAAGCGCCAGATACATGATCTGCCCGATCACAAGGGTCACGCCTGCCATCAGCACCAGCATGCCCGTCGATCTGCCATCAGACCAGCCAACAGCAACAACTGCTGCCGCTACTACCAATACGCCGATGACGAACGTCGTAATTCTCATGATTGACCCGTTGCCTGCTATTGTGCGCAACGACTTGCAGGCCCCACGCGTCTTAAAAAATAATCTCGAAGCCTGTATCGTCAAGTCATGCATGACTCAACCCGGCCGACCACATCGTTCCGTAACGTACTTTTGCGCCCGGCGTCCTAAATGACGCACGCGCGTACAGCGTGTGCTCAAGCGTTAACAGACAAGGGTGACATGACGCTACCTTTGTGTCGGGAATATGGAATCTCGGCAAGAAATTGCAGTAAACGCCGCAAATTTGGTGATATTGGTGCGGTTTTTATCTTTCAGCCAGCCAGTCACCTTACATCGGTGATTCGCGCGATGCTATGGCCTTGCCGGTATCGAGCTTTAGCGGATAGTCCAGCGATAGCCGCCCCGGACCATGGACCAGTGTTACCAATAGGGCTGCTGCCCACAAACCGTGTGTGACCCAAGCCTCCGGAAAGACAAAGATCTGGATGACGGCCGTCATCAGCAAAAGCCCCAGCGCCGAAAATCGCGCAAACAATCCAAGGATCAGCAACACCGGCAACACATGTTCGGCAATCGTGGCCAGCACTGCCGCTTGCGCAGGCGGGATCATCGGCAGGGCATAGACATGTTCGAACAGAAAGTATGTGGAATCCTTGATCGAAAAACCATCGACCTTGGTACGGGCCGATTGCCAGAACACCATGGCCGGAAACACGCGTGCGGCCAGCGTGACCAGATCTTGCGGGATAAAGCGTGCCATCCCGTTTGCCTGCCGGATCAGATCACGAATCCGGTGGCGGGGTGTTGATCCTGTTGAAATGGTCATTGCGGGCCTCCTGTTTGTGTGTCGGTAATCAGCCCGTGTTGTAGCAACAGGGTCAGGGCAGGGGTCGGATCGCCAAGCTGCGCTGCTTGACCAAGGGTCTGGCCGTCGCGCAGGGCAGACAATACGGCGAATGTGTCGGGGTCGATCGCTTCGACGATCACGGTGAAATCAGGCTGACGCGCAATCAACGCGTGATCCGGGCCAGTCCCAAGCTGTTTCCGGGTCATGCCCGGTTGATGTGATTGCCAGATTTGCACTGCAGGCAGATGCGCGACGAACAGGTCAACCGACGGATGCAACACCAGCCGCAGCGCTGCAAGGTCCGGCACCGCCAAGGCGTCAGCCTCGACCGGATCAGCATCAGCCGCATGATGGGCCCGACCACGCGCATATTCCAGCCGCGCGACATCGCCCAGAAAAGGCAGATGAGCGACCGGTGGGAATTGGTCCAGAAACCCCGCAAAAGTTTCACCCCAGCGCAGCAAAACCGGGTCTTCCGGTGGAGATCCTGCGATAAAGACACGTGCCATGGCGCTGAAAAACATAGCACCTAACAGTTGTTCGATCACTGGAAACCGCGCTGCCAAGGCGCGTGTCAGGCTGTGTTGAACATTGTTGCGATAAACCTTGAAGCGCTGCGCAACCTCTGCACGGTCCGGCGCGGTTAATCCGGCAGGTGGATCCTCTTGCCACAGCGCCACGTGAAAACTGTGTTGCAGCGCGGCATGTGATTGTTCAGGCAGCATACGACTGCGCCCCCCTTGCTTTTTTCAGCAGGGCGTCGGCCTGCATCGCCTCGTCCAGAAGAACTGCGAAGTCGGGCACGTCGTTGTCCCATTCGATCAACGTGGGCAGGGGGCCGGTCTGGTCCAGCACGTCTTTATAAAGCGCCCAGACCGGACCTGCGACAGCCGTGCCGTGGCTGTCGATCAGCAACGGGCCGGATGGCAGTTGTTCTTCATCGTGGCCAGCCAGATGAATTTCGCCAACAGCCGCCAACGGAAAGTCTGCCAGATAGGCGCTGGCGTCGAAACGGTGATTTGTGGCCGACACAAACACGTTGTTGATGTCCAAAAGCAGCCCGCACCCCGTGCGGCGGACCAATTCCTTCAGAAAATCCGTTTCCGAATAGGTAGAACTGTCAAAGGTGACATAGGTGGCAGGGTTTTCCAGCAGCATCCGGCAGCCCAGCCTGTCCTGCACCTGATTGATATGTGCGCTGACCGTGGTCAGTGTTTCCTGCGTATAGGGCAGCGGCAACAGGTCGCTTAACCACGCGGCGCCATGACTGGACCAGGCAAGATGTTCGGAAAAGCTTTCGGGT
>PUNR01000147.1 GCA_003551805.1 Loktanella sp. | reverse complement strand
GGATCGACGTTTTCGATGGCACAGACGATGATGGCGTTGTCGGCCTTGTCGCGCACGACCTCCATCTCGAATTCTTTCCAGCCGAGCAGAGATTCATCGACAAGGATTTGCCCGACGGGGGATGCTTCCATCCCCGTGCGGCAATAAAATTCATATTGTTCGCGGTTATAGGCGACACCCCCGCCCGTGCCACCAAGAGTAAAGGCGGGACGGATGATCGCGGGCAGGCCCACATATTCGATGGCATCGATCGCCAGTTGCAGGCCCGCCTTGATGTCGCGTTTGCCGTTGTCCATCTTGGGGGCGGTGATGATCGTGGCCTTGGGGTTTTCGATGCCCAAACGGTCCATCGCCTCGCGGAACAACTTACGGTCTTCGGCCATCTCGATGGCTTCGCGTTTGGCGCCGATCATCTCGACCCCGAATTTTTCCAGCACGCCCATGTCGGCCAGCGCCAGCGAGGTGTTCAGCCCCGTCTGTCCGCCCATCGTAGGCAACAGCGCGTCAGGGCGTTCTTTTTCGATGATCTTGGCGACGATTTCGGGGGTGATCGGTTCGATATAGGTGGCGTCGGCCAGCCCCGGATCGGTCATGATCGTGGCCGGGTTCGAGTTCACGAGGATCACGCGATAGCCTTCTTCGCGCAGCGCCTTGCAGGCTTGCGCGCCGGAATAATCGAACTCGCAGGCTTGCCCGATGATGATAGGCCCCGCGCCGATAATCATGATGGATTTGATGTCGGTCCGCTTTGGCATCGCCCTGCCCCCTAATGTGCAAATTGTCGTGGGTTATAGGGATGGCGCGCGCGGGCGCAAGGGCTTGCTGGCGCAATATCGGCAGGTCGGGGCGCAATCGGCAACAACTCTGCAATCAAGTTGGATTAAACGGCCGTGACCAAGGCGGACGACTGGTGTGGTCAATGCATATGACACACATCAGTAACGCCCGTTCATTCAATGACAACCCCAGACTTACGCCCGGGGCTGTCAGTTTGGTTTATGCGCCAGTTACGAATGTGCGCCTTTGTTTTGCCGGATCGCTTTGCGCGTGAATGACCACAACCGCGGCCCAAAGATCGACAGCAGCGCAATCGCGTAGATTGTCAGCGCGATGTTTGAGTTCAGAAGGAACCACCAGTCACCCTGATTAATCATCAGCCCGCGCCGCAATTGTTCTTCGGCAAGCGGCCCAAGGATCGCCCCCACCAGCGCAGGGGCAAGCGGATAGCCAAAGCGTCGCATCACGAAACCGACCAAGCCAAAGCCTAGCAACAGGACCAGCGCAAAAGGCGACCCTTGTGCGCCGACGATACCCAGCGTGGCAAAGGTCAGGATGCCTGCATATAGCCAAGGGCGCGGGATTGTCAGCAATTTGACCCAGATGCCGATGAAAGGCACGTTCAGCACCACCAGCATCAGGTTGGCGATGAACAGGCTTGCCACCAGCCCCCAGACCAGTTCGGCATTGTTGGTGAACAGCAATGGCCCGGGTTGCAGGCCGTACTGCTGGAACCCGGCCAGCATCATTGCGGCCGTTGCCGATGTCGGCAAGCCTAGTGTCAGCAGCGGGATCAACGTACCCGCGGCAGAGGCGTTGTTGGCGGCCTCTGGCCCTGCCACCCCTTCGATCGCGCCTAGGCCTTCGTCAAATTCGCGACGAGCCTCGCCTGTCGCCAGCCGTTTTTCGGTGGTGTAAGACAGGAACGTCGGGATCTCTGCGCCGCCTGTGGGCAATGGCCCGAACAGAAAGCCAAGGCCGGTGCCCCGAATATAGGGCCGGATGCAGCGTTTGAAATCCGACCAGTTCAGCCAGACAGAACCTGACACAGCCTGCGCCTTGGTTTTATGGTTGATGTGCTGGGACGCCAGATACATTGTCTCGCCGATTGCAAACAGACCCACGGCGACAATGGCGATAGAGATGTTGTCGCTCATCTCGGGGATGCCGAAGGCAAGACGTACCTGTCCGGTCAGTTTGTCTGTACCGACAATCCCGATGGTCAGGCCGATGAAAAGCGCCGTCAAGCCACGCGACATCGACCCGCCAAATGCCGCCGACACCGTCATGAAAGACAGCACCATCAGCGCGAAATATTCCGCTGTGCCAAAGGACAGCGCGACCATCACCATAAATGGTGCCACAATCGCCAGTCCCAAAGTCGCGAACATGCCGCCAAAGAATGACCCAAAAGCAGCTGCGCCAAGGGCCTTGCCGCCACGGCCACGTTTGGCCATCCGGTTGCCTTCAAGCGCGGTCATGATTGATGCAGTTTCGCCCGGCGTGTTCAGCAGGATCGATGAAATCGCACCGCCATACATGCCGCCGTAATAGATACCGGCGAACATGATCATCGAACCGGTTGCGCCGAATGACAGACTGACGGGCAACAACAATGCGACAGTCAACGCAGGACCAATGCCGGGCATTACACCGACCGCCGTGCCAAGCATCACACCCAGCAGTGCGAACATCAGGTTCATAGGTTGCATCGCGGTCCCAAGACCGTCGAACAGCAGAATGAAGGTATCCATGTGCCTACCTCACCAAAAGATCGATTGCGCGTTCCAGCGGACCACTGGGCAGTGACAGCCCAAGTCCGTAGCGGAACAGCAAAAACAAAAGCGTCGACAGAACCGCGCCTATGGCAAGGTTCAGTAGCAAGGTCGCCTGCCCGAATGCCCGTGCCGCACAAGCAAACAGAACTGCCGAGCCAGCAATGAAACCGGTACCGCCGTAAAGCATCACGATCTCGACCAGAATGCCGCCGACAAGCCATGACAGGCCACCGATATTCAACCGGTCACGCGCCTCGAACTGGCCACGCCAGGCCATGATGACCGTGATAACCGCCAGAATAGTGATACCGGATGCGATGACATACGGCACAATTTCGGGGCCAAAGCGGGCGTATGACCGCCGGATCGTATAGCCGGAGGCATCGTTGACAATGACAGCCGCCAGCGCGAACAAAGCGACTGCGATCACCAGACCGGCGGCATCGCGTTTGCCAGTGCCGCCGGCTGGTTCATCTTCGAATGGCAGCCGAAGTTCCTCTTCGGCTGCTTTGTTTTTCGGATCGCCCGACATTACTCGGTAATCCCGAGATCGCCCAGGATCGCAGTGGTGGCGATGATTTGTTCGTCGAGGTAGGCCGCAAATTCATCGCCGGCAAGGAAGGTGTTCACCCAGCCTTTGGTGGTTAGTTCAGCGTTCCATGTGTCGGATGCGGCCATGGTTTCGATCACGTCCAGAAGCGCTGCACGTTCATCATCGCTGATCCCCGGTGCGGCAGCGATCATGCGCCAGTTCTGAACATCGACGTCATAGCCTTGTTCGGCAAAGGTCGGCGCGTCCAGATAGTTCTGCCGTTCTGCGGCCGTGATCCCGATGACTTTCAGCGCGCCTGCCTCGATCTGGCTGGAAAATTCGCTGAAACCCGATACGCCTACAGTCACCTGACCGCCCAAAATGGCTGCCAACGCCTCACCGCCACCTGCGTAGGGGATATAGTTGATCTCTTCTGGCGATACATCTGCGGTCTGCGCGAACAGACCGGCGGCGATATGATCGACCCCGCCAGCAGAGCCGCCAGCCCATGTCACGCCACCGATGTTTTCGCGTAGCGCGTTGGCCAGATCGTCAGCATTGTTGATCGGGCTGTCAGCGGCAGCGACCACAACGACATATTCACCGGTCAAACGTGCAAGTGGCGTGATATCGTTCAGTGTCACGTTGGAATCATTGGCGATGATCGCGCCGACCATGACGTAGCCACCGACGATCGTGGCGGTCGGATCACCGGACGACCGGTTTACGAATTGTTGCAACCCGATGGTACCACCGGCGCCTGCGACGTTTTCCACCTGAATGTTAGCGACAAGCCCTTCGCTTTGCAGCGTGGACTGGATGGTGCGCGCGGTCTGGTCCCAACCACCGCCGGGCCCTGCTGGTGCCATGATCCGCAGTTCCGACACTTGTGCCGATGCAAAAGATGCCAAAAGCGATGCAGCCGCAAAGGCTGCGATACCAAGTTTGTTCATGATGTCCTCCCAAAGGTTCTGATAACCGCGTTGCCGCGGATCGGATCAAAGGAGGTGTTTGGGAAAGTTACGTCAGCCGCAGACAGACGCATAGCGGGCGCCGTCTATGTAGCTTGCACAGTCCGGACACCTCCCATGTCCGACTGCGATCAGGTTAACAACGGTTCCTGTCACCGTCCTGTCATCTGCTTTCAGGGTTGGCCCGGGGCCACGATTTCTTGCCAGGTCGCCAAAAATCGCGCGCGGCGTTGCGGGTCGAGCGCGACCATCAGCACAGGCGCAAGCGCGATGGGCTGGATCACCCCCTGCCCCAACGTTGAAATCCGTTCAGGTGTCCAGTGTCCGACGCTGCCGGGCATCACAGCGCCCAGTGCGGATTGGCCTGCCGCCACGCTTTGCCCGCTTGGAGAAAGCGCGAAATCAACAAAGGTGCGCGCCAGATCAGGGTTGGCCGCGTTGCGCGGAATAACCATGCTGCGCGTCAGCACCAGCACATAATCGTCAGGCACAATAATCCCGATCGGTGCGCCCGCGGCCTGCCGCGCAAAGGCGTAAGACCCCAGCACGTTGTACCCGATCGCAAGATCACCCGACGCGACGCTGTCCAGAATCTCGGGGCTGGAATCACTGAACCGCGCACCAACACGCCCAAAAGCCGCCGCCAGCCGCCAGAATTGTGACGATATCTGTTGGTCCTGCGAAGCAAGCAGATACCCCACCCCGCTGCGGCCAATGTCATAGGTGGCAACCAGCCCTGCGAAGCGGGCAGATTGGTCTTCCAGCAACACCGCAAGGTCCAGATGGGTACGCGGCTGCGTTCCGGGTGGCAAAAGACGCGGATTGTAGATGATGACCGCCGGTTCAAAGGTAAAGCCGATCACCTCTGCCCGCCATTGCGCCCAGCCAGGCAATTGATCCAGCCAGACTGACGGATGTGCAAGAGCATGGCCGTCATTTGCCAGTTTGAGCTGCAGGTCCGATGCAGAGCTGATAAGCAGGTCCGGTGCCGGATCAAGCGTTCCCGCCAGAAACCCGTCATAAAGTGCGATGCTGTCCGTTTCGTAATAGGTCACTGCAACAGCGGGGTTTTCAGCCTGAAACGCCGTAATGAACGGGGCAAACAGCGCCGTATCCGTGGTGCCTGCAATGGCGATGCGGCGGGTTTCATCCTGCGTTGCGGGGAAGATCAATGGCTCTGCTTTGGCGGGCGCGGGTATGGACAGGCACAACAGGCCCAGTGCAAGAATCGCGACAAAGACGCCAGCCCGCTGCTGTGGTGCTGTATCGGTTGCCATAGGCAGGGCTGCGACAATTCCCAGCCCCCCGCCACTGCGGTCGGACAGGATCAGTTGCCCGCCGTGTCCGTCAACCACCTGCCGTGCAATCGCCAGTCCCAGACCGGACCCGACTGTATTGTCCACACCGGCACCGCGCACGAACCGTAGCAGCACGCGGTCTTTGTCGGCATCTGCAATCCCCGGTCCGCGGTCCAGCACCGCAAGACGGACCATGTTACCCGGCGCGACCGTCACGGTCACTTCGATCAAGTCGGTCGTATAGACAAGCGCATTGCCGATCAGATTGCGCAGCATTTCACGCAGACCAACACGGTCGCCGGTCACCACAGCAATATCCGCGCCGGGGCCAAAGGCGGTCTGCACGCGAGGGCGCAGGTCGGGATCAAGCCTACCGACGACCTCTTCCACCAAGGCGGTGACGGATATTGCCCGCGTCTCGCCCGCTTCCATCCGGTGGGAAATTGTGGCGTCCATCAGCAATTGGGTCACCAGATGGCTTGCCTCGACCGCTGAATCGTGGATGCGCGTGACACGGGCGCGCAGGTCGGCCTCGTCGGGTTCGTCCATCGCCATTTCCGTTTGTGCACGCAAGGACGCCAGCGGATCGCGGACCTGATGCGCGGCTTCGGCGACCAGCCCGCTCATCCTTGCCATGGATTTTTCCAAACGCGCCATAAAGTTGTTCAGCCCACCCACAAGGCGCTGCACCTCGACAGGGACGGGCACATCAAGGGGCGACAGGTCATCAGGGCGGCGATGGCGTAACGCGCTGTCAATCACCGCCAAAGGCGCAAAGGCACGACCCACGACAATCCAGACCAGCACAAGCGCCAGCACCGTCAGCACCGCCACGGGCACAAGGGCCGCGCCCACAATTTCCGCTGCCAGCGCCGCACGCGCCCCGCGCGTCTCGGCCACCCTGATCGTTACCCATCCGGTGCCTTCTGACGTGGAAATCAGCCGCCCCAGCCGGATCATCCGCACCGGCTCTGCGTTGTGGACTGTATCGGAAAAAACCGGCGTGTCCGACGTGGCCAGGGGCGCATCAGGTGCAAGATCGGGATAGCCGGTGACATGTTCACCCTGCGCACCGATCACGGCATAAAAGACCCGTTCTTCACCCGCCACCATCGCGAATGCGGCAAAAGGTATTTCAACCACAACTGCCCCATCCTCGACCAGCACGGCGCCCGCTATCGACAGGGCCGCTGCCGACAGCAGCCTGTCCAATGCCTGATCGGCAGCACGGTTGGCATAATCCTTGATGAACACAACCAGCAGCGCCGCCGCCGCCAGCAGCATACTGGCCGCAAGGACCAAGATGCGCCGCCGCAGCGACGGCCGGCTAGCCTTGCGCATCCTGCACCATCCGCACCAGATATCCCACGCCCCGCACCGTCACGACCTCTGCCGCGCTACCGGCAATCTTGCGCCGCAAGCGCGACACCAGCAATTCAAGCGCGTTCTCCGATCCACCGTCTTCCAGATCCGACAACCGCGACATCAGCCTTTCACGCGTCACAACGCGGCCTGCCTGCGCCATCAAAGCCTCGAGCAGGCCAAATTCCCGCCGCCCCAGATCAACCACACGGCCTGCCAGCGTCACGACCCGGCCACCGGGATCAAGCTCCAGATCGCCCAGATGCAAGACAGATGTGAAATGCCCTGTCGGTCGCCGCACCAGCGCGCGCAGCCGCGCTTCCAGTTCGCGCATGTCAAAGGGTTTGACCAGATAATCATCAGCGCCAAAATCCAGAAGGCTGACCTTGTCGTCAATCTCGGCCTTGGCGGTGATGACCAGCACCGGAAGATCGCGCCACCGCCGCCGGATTTGACGCAGGATCGTCATGCCATCTGCTTCAGGCAAGGTCAGATCAAGGATGACCGCATCAACATCGCCATCTTCAAGGGCCTGATCGACATCGCGCCCGTCCTTGTTCCACGACACAAGGTGGCCTGCCGCGCGCAGGCGCTTTTCGACAGCTTCACCGATGTCGCAATTGTCTTCAACCAGCAGAACTTTCATCGTGAATGTTGAGACCATGACGACCACCGAGTAAAGATGGATTCAATCAGGCCCCGCCGTATTCCCTTCGGATCGAGCGACCGCAAACCGGAATATTCGGGAACAGGCATCGCGTTACGGACATGCAACGCGATGCCAGCCAGTTCAGCCGGCCAAGGTCTGCCGCGCACGCAACGCGCGGTAAAGCCCGTCGCGCTGCGCCAGCAAGTCCGCAGGCGTGCCATCCTCGACGATCCGTCCGGCATCGAACACCAAAATCCGGTCCATCCGTTCCACCGTCGCCAACCGGTGCGCGATGACCAGCGTGGTGCGGCCTTCCATCAGGCGTTCGGCGGCTTCGGCGACTTTCGCCTCGGCCTCGGAATCAAGCGATGATGTCGCCTCGTCCATGATCAGCACCGGCGCATCCGACAAAAAGGCGCGGGCGATTGCGACCCTTTGGCGTTCGCCACCCGACAGTTTCACGCCGCGTTCCCCGACCAATGTGCCGAAACCTTTGGGCATCCGCGCGATGAAATCGGCGGCACCGGCACGGGCGGCGGCCTCTTCAATCTCGGCCATGGTCGCACCGGGGCGGGCATAGGCGATGTTTTCCGCAAGCGAGCGGTGAAACAGCACCGGATCCTGTGGCACCAGCGCGATATGGGCGCGCAATTCGGCCAAAGGCACATGTTGCAGATCGACCCCGCCCAAGGTGATGGCACCGCCTGTCACCTCATGGATCCGCTGGATCAGCTTGACAAAGGTGGTCTTGCCCGAACCGGACCGCCCCACCAGACCGACCTTTTGGCCTGCGGGAATGGCGACATGCAGATCGGTGAACAAAGGCGTCGCCGCCCCTGCATAGCCGTAATGCACATGCTCAAACGCGAGCGAGGCCGCGCGCGCTGGCAAGGTAAGGGCAGGGGCTTTGACTACCGATTGTTCGGGGCTGGCGTGCATCAGATCGACCAGTTCCTCGGCATCGTTGACGGCCTGTTGCAGGCTGCGCACATGGTTGCCCATCTGGCGCAGATAACCATCGAGCATCCCCAATGCGGATACGACAAAGGCAATTTCGCCCGCGTTGGCCAGCCCGCGAGAATAGGCAAAGAGCGCACCGCCCAGCACCGAAGCCCGCAGCGCCCAGATCGTGCCATCCTGCGTCAGACCCGACCATGTGCCGCGCCGCCATGTGCGCCGCGTGCGATGCGCCCATTTGTCGATGACACGGTCCAGACGCGCATCTTCGCGCGCTTCACCGGCATAGGCGCGCACCACGGAATTGGACGTGATCGCATCCGCCAGCGCCCCGGACACGCGGCTGTCCTGTGCATTGGCCAGCCGTGCCGCAGGCGCGACCCAGAACAAGGTTAACGTCAGCGACAGGGCCAGAAACAGCACCGCACCGAAACCCGCCACCAGACCCACCTCCCAGCGGAAGGCGGTTAATGTGCCGATCGTGCCAAGCAGGATCAGCAGTGACGGCAACAGCGCGAGAAACAAAAGGTCCGCCATATCATCCAACGCCCAAGCGCCGCGGGTGATCTTGCGCACGGTCGATCCGGCAAAGGCATTGGCGTGCCAGTCTGCAGGCAGGCGCTGGACATGGGCAAAAGCCTCGGTTTCGGCGCTGCGCATGGTGGGGATGGTCAGGGCGATGATCAGGAAATAGCTCATGATCTTGGCGCCGACTGATACCAGACCTGCCACCAGCAACACCGCGAACAACGACCACGGCGATTGCCCGCCCGCCACGGCATCAACCAGCCGCCCGGTGATGACCGGCACTGCGACATCGGCCCCGGTCGAGATCAGAACAGTCGTGACGATTAACGCCAGCAAGCCGCGCCGCCGCAGCCACAGGGCGAAAGTAAAGGAAAAGACGCGCGCAAAGGCGCCATTGGTTGCAAAAAGGGACATTACCATCTCACAGCCCGGCGGGCTATGCCTTGTGGTTGGAATTTGGAAAAGGTCCGTTTCGGACCGAAGGGCAACAAAGGCGTGGCGCGCGCGCCGCAGCCTGTCAGGCGATGGGCGCAGCCATACGGTAGCGTCCAAAGAGGAAGCGATCAGCGATAGTCATATGCGTCCTCCTGCGACAAAAAGTTGCGATGCGATTTGCGTAGCCGCTTGCGGTTGTATTCGTCAAGCCTATTTTTGGCGCATCATCGTAGCTATGCGAACCCAGCCGGCCGATCGGCAATAGTTACCGGCCCGTGATCCCTTCGACCGGGGACAAAGGGGTGGGGTTGGTCACCTGTTCCGGGCGGCGGCGTTCGTAAAAGGCATTGCCGCCTGTCGTCACCACATAATGCATGTTGTTGAACCCTGCCCGATAGGTCGCGGCATGGAAAAATTGCGCATTGCCGACATGCGGATGCCTTTCGCCGCCCAATACCGATTGCGCCGTGGCGCGCACCATCGGCGCGCTTTGGCTTTGCATCGGGCGGGTCATGACGCCGGGGGCGAACTGGTTTTTCTGAGATACGACACCGCAGACCGTATTGGGATAGGCGGGCGATTCCACGCGGTTCATCACCACGCTGCCCACTGCAACCAGACCGTCGCGGCTGGACCGGAAAGATTCAAAATACATCGCGCGGGCCATGCAATCCACCTCGCCAGAGCGTGGCGCAAATGAAGATGGCGAAGCACAGGCCCCCAGACCCATAAGGCCCAGCAATCCCAAAAGCGCGCGGTAGCGGATCACGTCATGCAGCACGGCAGGGCCCTTTCACGTCTGGTCGTCGTGCAGTTTTTCAGCTTGTCCCGCGACAGGCAAGACCCTGCGATTGTCACCTTGGGTGAAACTATCCCGGCGGTCACCCCGTAACTCTGCCCATACCGCCAATTCCGGCGGCGAGAGGAGAACCACCATGACACACAAACTTCGCACAGCTTTGATGACCGCCACAATTCTGGCCGCAGGCAGCGCTTTTGCACAGGATAACCCGATGGTCGGCGGTGCCGCCATGTTCGCAGATCGCAACATTGTGGAAAATGCGGTCAATTCCGCAGATCACACCACGCTGGTTGCCGCCGTGCAGGCCGCCGGTCTGGTCGATACATTGCAATCCGAAGGCCCCTTTACCGTCTTCGCCCCCGTGAACGCTGCTTTTGCCGCCCTGCCCGAAGGCACGGTCGAAACCCTGCTGATGCCCGAAAACATCGACGCGTTGACCCAAGTGCTGACCTGCCATGTGCTGGGTGCGCAAGCGACCTCGGACATCATCGCGGGCATGATCTCGGACGGTAGCGGTGTGCATCGCGTGGAAACGCTGGGCGGATGCGTGCTCGAAGCGCGTGCCAATGGCGATATGATCACCCTGACAGATGAAACCGGCGGCGTTGCCACCGTGACCATTGCCGATGTGATGCAATCCAACGGCGTGATCCATGTGATTGACACAGTGCTGCTGCCTGCCGCCGCCCCCGCCGAAGAAGCCGCAGCCACGCCCGATGCGATGGATGCCGGCAACAATCCGATGGTCGGCGGTGCGCCGATGTTCGCAGATCGCAATATCGTTGAAAACGCGGTCAACTCTGCCGATCACACCACGCTGGTTGCCGCCGTGCAAGCCGCCGGTCTGGTGGATACGCTGCAATCCGAGGGTCCTTTCACCGTTTTCGCCCCCACCAACGCCGCCTTTGACGCCCTGCCCGAAGGCACGGTCGACACCCTGCTGATGGAAGAAAACCGCGATACTTTGGTCAAGGTACTGACCAGCCATGTTGTGGCGGGCAATATTTCGGCTGCGGAACTGACACGGCAGGCACGTGCGTCGTCTGACGGGTTCTTCCACTTCAACACTGTGTCCGGTGCAGCGCTGTCCGCGCAGGTGCGGCCATCGGGTGCGGTCTTTATCTTTGATGAAAGCGGCAATGCTTACCGCGTCAGCATCGCGGATGTGAACCAGTCCAACGGCGTGATCCATGTCGTGGACGGTGTCTTGCTGCCGCGTTGATAGAAACCGGGTAAGGTGGGTGCAGACCCACCTTACTTGCCCCGCCTGCTGAGCGCACTTAATCCCACCGACAACAGGATGATCGCGCCCACCATGACCTGCCGCACATAGCTGTCTACCCGCATTTGCGTCAGCCCGTTGTCCAGTATCCCCAGCACTGCCACACCTGCCAATGTCGCCAGCACCCGTGGCTGGCCGTCGCGTGTCAGGGTCATGCCCAGAAATACCGCCGCAATCGCCGTCAGCATCAGCCCGTCACCCTGCGTCGGGTTGGCAGAGGCGACGCGGCTTGCGATCATCAACCCCGCCAGTGCCGCCCCGACACCGGTAAAGGCAAACGCCGTAAAGCGCAGCAGCACAACGGGCAGACCGGCCAGACGCGCCGCCTCTTTATTGCCGCCGATGGCATAAAGCCTGCGGCCATAGGTGGTCTGTTCCAACACCACCCAGACCACAAACACCACCAGCAGCGCGACTATGGTCAGATTGGGCAGGATCAGCGCCCGCCCGTCCAGTTCGGCAATCTGCGGGCCAGAGCGTGCGAAATCCCCGAAGCTGGCCGGAATATCGCGGCCAAAGATCGTGCGCCCGCCACTGACGATAAAGGCAAAACCGCTGAACACGGTCAGTGTCGCCAAGGTCGCCACAAAGGGCAGGATCCCGATCACGCTGACCAGCACGCCGTTCAGCAACCCGCCGATCAGCCCGACCAGCAGTGCGACAGTCACCGCCGATGGCACAGACCAGCCCTGCACGAACAATGCCGCCGCCACGACGCCAGACAATGATGCCATGGCCCCCACCGATAGATCAAAATCGCCCATCACCATCACCACGGTCATTGCGGCCGCCACCACCGCCAGCATGCTGATTTGCTGGCTGATGTTCAAAAGGTTGCGCGCGGTCAGGAAGGTATCGGGCAAGTTCACCGCGAAGAACACCACGATCGCCAGCATCCCGAACAATCCGCCAAAGCGGCGAAAAGCGCCTGTCATGTCGTTACCTCTTGTTGATGGTAGAACCGCGCCAGCAATCCAGCCTCGTCCAGCCCTGCGGCGGGGATGATATCACCCAGAATACCGTCGCGCATAATGCCGATCCGGTCTGATAGGCCCAAAAGTTCCGGCAGGTCGGAGGAGGCAAGGATGATCGCCACGCCGTCATCGCTCAACCCCCGGATCAGGCGGTAAAGATCGAACCTAGCGCCGATATCGACGCCGCGTGTGGGTTCATCCAGTAGCAGCAACCTCGGTTGCCCTGCCAGCGCACGGGCAAACAGCACCTTTTGCTGGTTGCCCCCTGACAAGGCGTCGCAGCTTTGGCTGACCGATGCGGATTTCAGCCGCACCCTTTCGCCCAGATCGCGGGCCAGCGCGCGTTGCCGTGGCGCGTTCAGAAACACCCCACCCCTCGCCAGTGCCGCCAGATGCGGCAAAGCCACGTTTTCGCTGATCGCACGGCGCATCACCAGCCCTTCGGCGCGGCGTTCGCGCGGGACATAGGCGATGCCCTGCGCCCACGCAGCCGATGGTTTGCGCCCGACGGCCGTGCCATCCAGCATCAATTCCCCCTTGCGCGGCCCATCGCCCAAAACGGCCCGCAGCAAGGCGCCACGGCCAGAGCCAGATCCCCCCGCCAGCCCAAGTATTTCACCTGACCGCAAATCGAACGACGCATGGGTCAGGCCCGGAGCTGATAAATCGCGCGCCCGAAGGATCACCGGCCCGTCCAAGGGTGCCGCGCGGCTGGCGAACAACCCGTCAAGCGTGCGCCCTGTCATATCCACAATCACCCGCGCCTCGTCTGTTTCCGCCTTGGGCAGAGTCGAGATATGTTTGCCATCGCGCAAAACGGTGATCCGGTGGGCAAGGCGCATCACCTCGCCCATCCGGTGCGAGACATAAAGCACCGCCGCGCCCTGCCCCAGTAATTCGCCGATCACCTTGAATAATTGATCTGATTCACCTGTGGTCAGGGCGGCCGTGGGTTCGTCCATGACGTAAAGCCATGCACCATCCCCGATCAGGCTGGCCGCGATCCGCACCAGCATCTGATCGCCTGCCCCCAACGTAGACATCGGCGCGCGCGGATCAAGCCGCGAAAGCCCCAACCGCGCCAGCGCATCGCCTGTGATCCGGTATAGACTTGCCCAATCCACCAGACCGAAACGGCGCGGATAGGCGTGATCCAGCATCATGTTTTCAGCCCCCGACAGGCCCGGCACAGGATGCAAT
>PUNR01000327.1 GCA_003551805.1 Loktanella sp. | reverse complement strand
GCACCCACGAAGGTCAGCCATACAAAGAAATAACGGCTCATTTCTTCGGAATAGTTCAGTCCGCTGTTGAACCCGTACCGCAACACGACATTGGTCGCGACCATGACGACCATGCCGAACAACAATGCAGCAAGGATGAACTCGACAAACCGCACGACGAGGTTGACGACGCGGTTCATGCGCGCATCACCCCCGCCCATGCAAGAGATTGCATATCGGGCATGTTCTGGCCTCCTCCCAAAGGCGCGCCATTGTCGATGTGGCGCAGCGAACTTAGTTATCGTGGCGGCGAATTTCGTGACGCGGCTGGCGGTAACGTGGACAAGACCTAAATGATAGCGTATATCATTGTCAACGATAGCTTTCTGATGATCGTATAATAAGAGAGACGTGATGTCATTTAAAGATAACAAATACAAAGCAGTAACGTTAAATGATGTTGCCCTCTCAGCTGGTGTTAGCGTTATCACGGCATCACGCGCCTTGCGTACGCCGGACATCGTGTCGGAAAAGGTGCGGATTCGGGTGGAAAAGGCTGTCAGCGACTTGGGCTACAGGCCCAATCAGGCTGCACGGGCGCTGGCTTCTTCCACAACGTCAACGATTGGCGTGCTGATTCCGTCTGTAACCAACCTTGTGTTTTCAGAGGTGATGCGCGGGATCTATGACGCGGTTGAAGACACGCCAAATCAGGTTCAGCTTGGCAATACCCGCTATACCAATCGCAAAGAGGAAGAGCTGCTGCGCGTCTTTGCAGCGCAGCGCCCGATGGGGCTGATTGTGTCCGGTATCGACCATTCCGAGACGGCGCGCGGCTTGCTGAGCAGTTTTTCATGTCCGGTCGTGCAGATCATGGATATCGGGCCGGACCCTATCGACATGATGATCGGTTTTGACCACCGTGAGGGCGGACGCGCCGCTGTGCGGCATCTGCTTGCCAAGGGTTACCGGCGTATCGGCTTTATTGGTGCGCGGATGGACCCGCGCGCGCAAAGACGCCTTGACGGGTATAGCGACATCCTGCAGGCCGAGGGCCTTTACGACGAAAACCTGATCCTGACGGCGCCGCAGCCGTCCTCGGTGGTGCGCGGCAGCGAGATGTTTGTCGATTTTCTGGAAAGGGCTCCTGATGCAGATGCGGTCTTTTTCAACAATGACGACATGGCGTTGGGCGCATTGTTCGAATGTCAGCGCCGCCGTATTCGGGTGCCGCAGGATTTTGGTATCATGGGGTATAATGACCTCGACTATGCCGCCGCCAGCGCGCCGACCATTTCCACGATCCGCACATTGCGTTACGAAATGGGGCGTCGCGCTGTCGAAATGGTCATTGCCGCATCACAAGGGGCACGACCGGACCCGGCCGTTGTGGATGTGGGATACGAACTCAAGGCGCGACAAAGCACGGACAGACAACCTTAAACGATGGGCCCTGTCGCAGGTCTAGCGTTGCTTGCCGCATTCTTTTCGATCGTTTCGCAGTTCGTTGCGGCCCATTCGCAAAGTGTAAACAGCGGCCCTACCAAACTTTGCCCAAGATCGGTGAGCCGATATTCCACCCATGGTGGGTTTTTGTCCGCATAGACCTGCCGTGCCACCAGACCGTCACGTTCCAGTGCACGCAATGTCATGGTCAGCATACGCTGCGAGATATTTTCAACCTCGCGGCGGACTTGGTTATAGCGTTTGGGGCGCTCTGACAGGATCAGAATAACCAGTACGGTCCATTTGTCACCGACCCGCGACAGAATAGGCGAAATTCGCGCGCAGTCGCCGGGCACAGACATGTTCCCTAGTCTCATTCACGTGTCTCCTTGTGCCAAATTGCGCATCCTCTAGATACTCTAGGCACAAATAGTAACCATATAGGAAAGAGACAATGTGTAACCTTTGCAAGGCGGGTTTTCCGCAACGCCACAACAATCCGACGCGCCGCGCTTTTCTGCGGGGCGCCATGGCGTCAGCTGCGGCAGCGGCTTTTCTGCCAGCGTTTCTGACGCGTCCGGCGGCAGCACAGGAAATGCCTTCAGGGATAGGGCAGGCAGGACGACGCACGTTGATCAAAGGCGGGCATATCCTGAGCCAAGACAACACGATCGGAGATTTCACAGGCGATGTCCTTCTCGAAGGCAACCGTATTCTGGAACTGGGGCCGGAGATCGACGCCACAGATGCGGCAGTGATTGACGCAAAGGGCCGGATTGTGATGCCAGGTTTTGTCGATACCCATCACCATCAATTTGAAACCTCGTTGCGATCCTACCTGCCAAACGGGATTATGTTTGAAGATCCGACGCGCCCAGGCGAGCCGAACTATCTCGATGATATTCTTGGGGTTTTTGCCAAGGTATACCGGCCGGAAGATGTCTATATCGCGCAACTTTTCGGCGGGCTAAGCCAATTAGATGCCGGTGTGACAACTGTTCATGATGTGTCGCAGATCCATCATTCGCCAGCCCATTCAGATGCGGTCATATCTGGCATGCAAGATGTGGGTCGCCGTGGTGTCTTTGGATATTTTGAAGGTTACGGACCTGACCTTGCCTATCCGCAAGATGCGCGTCGGATCCGTGATGAATACTTCGCGTCTGATGACCAGTTGCTGACGATGTTGATGGGGGGCGAAGTCTATTTGCCCGGTGTTGATCCGTTAGAGCTTTGGCGCTTGGGACAGGAACTGGACCTGATGATCGGCTTGCATGTTGTTGGGTCGCTGGGAATGCAGGAAACGATGGATGCACTGATCCCGCATTACACCGACAAGCATCTGTTCATTCACATGACCGGCATGTCTGATGCGGCCTGGGACCGCGCGCAAGAAGTGGGCGCGCACATTTCATTGGCCGTTCCGATTGAAATGCAGATGCGCCACGGTCTTCCCCCGATCCAGAAAGCCATAGATATGGGCATGGCACCATCGTTATCCGTTGATGTGGAATGCACGATGACTGCAGATTTTTTCACCCAGATGCGCAGCCTGATGACTGTACAGCGCATGTTC
>PUNR01000262.1 GCA_003551805.1 Loktanella sp. | reverse complement strand
CCGCGCCGGCGAGATCGGCAAGGTCAGGCTGGTCGTCACCAATTTCAGCCACGGCCACCACGGTGATGCGACCGATGCGGATAACCCCCGCGTGCGCTGGCGCTATGATCCGGCGATGGCGGGCGTGTCGGGGCAATTCGCCGATTGCGGCATCCATGCGCTGCATATGGCGAGCTTTATCGTGGGCGATGAGGTGGAAAAGGTATCCGCCGATTTCGCATCGACCATTGCCAGCCGCGTGCTGGAAGATGACGCCATGGTCAATTTCCGCATGGCGGGTGGCACGGTCGGGCGGTTGTGGACCAGTTCTGTGGCCATCGGGCGGCAGCACGGGTTCGATATCCAGATTTTCGGTGAAACCGGCGGGATGCGCTGGGCGTCCGAACAGCCCAATCAGGTCTATTATACCCCTGTCGGCGGGCGCACCCAGATCATGGAAAAAGGCGAACCCGGGCTTTGTTCCGATGCCGCGCGCCTCAGCCGTGTCGCGATTGCCCATCCCGAAGGGTTCCCGCTGGCGGTCGCCAATATCTATGTCGATATAGCCGCCGCAATCAGGGGCGGCAGCAGTGACGGCTTGCCTTTGGCCGAGGACGGATTGCGGTCAATGGCGGCGGTTTATGCCAGCGTTGCATCGGCCAAGGCGGATGGTGCATGGACAGACGCCCGCCCGCCGATGTTCCGCTAGGCCAATGGCCGCAACGTGCCGCGCTCGATGATGCGGCACGGAAACAGCCGCGTTTCGGGGTGACGTTCTGGCTGGTCGATCGTGCCAACCACCAGATCCACCGACGCGCCGATGATTTCGGCAATCGGCTGACGGATCGTGGTCAGGTTGATATTTTCCCACCGCGCCATCGCCATATCGTTCAGGCCGATCACGCCGATATCCTCTGGCACCTGTAGCCCCGCATCCCGGATTGCAGACAATGCGCCGATGGAAAGCACATCGTCACCGCAGAAGTAAGCCTGCGCCGGGGTGGATTGCAAAAGCCGCGCCATTTCCACGCGGCCAGCGTCAAAGGAATAGGCGCTGGCATAGCTGACGGTGGTGGCGATGTCGGGACGGCTTGCCATGACCTCCAGAAAACCGCGTTCGCGGTCTTGCGTCGATGTCGCCTTTTCCGGCCCGCCCAGAAACGCCACGCGCTGCGATCCGGTGGCGATCAGGCGCTGCGCGGCCATCCGTCCGCAGGCGATGTTGTCGATGCCGACGACATGCACCTGCGGGCTGGACGTGTATCGGCCAAAGGAATGCACGACAGGAATGCCCACATCGCGAAACGCCTCGGCAAAGCTGGGCGGCAGGGTGGAGGAGGCGACGATCACGCCGTCGACCGAATATTGCCGCAGCATCCGCACGGAATTTGCGGGATCGGTTTCAGCGCTGAGATTGACCAGCAAAGGCCGCAGGCCGCGTTCCTGCAACCCGCGCGTGAACAGATCGAAGACTTCCAGAAACAGCGGGTTGTGAAAGTTGTTCGACACAAGACCGATCAGCTTGGTCCGGCCCGTGGTCAGCGAAGAGGCCAGCGCATTGGGACTGTATCCCAGTTCTACAGCAGCCTTTTCCACCTTGGCGCGTGTTTTGGCCGACACTGACGCGCCTTCGGTAAAGGTGCGTGACACAGCCGAACGGGATACGCCCGCGCGGATTGCCACCTCTTTCAGGGTCACTGTCATTTTCCGCCATCCATCTGGTTAGATGCGCCTTTTATTACATGCGCCGGTTGTCAGAAATAAACAATTATTCACGTCTTTTTGCAACCGGTTGCAATTTACTTTGAACCCTCCTACAGTTTCGTCAGGGCGCGATGGGGAGGGACCAGATTCGCCCGCAACCTGTTTGGGAGGACATTATGAAAAAAGTTATGAAAACGTTGACAGTCGCCGCTGTTGCCGCCACCGCAATGGTCAGCGCCAATGCGGCAATGGCCGAAGGCGAACGCTATATTCTGGTCAGCCATGCGCCTGACAGCGACAGCTGGTGGAACACAATCAAGAACGGCCTTGCCCTTGGTGGCGAACAGATGGGCGTGTCGGTCGAATACCGCAACCCGCCCACAGGTGACCTTGCCGATATGGCGCGGATCATCGAACAGGCCGCAGCCAGCGCACCTGACGGGATCATCACCACATTGGCCGATTTCGACGTGCTGTCAGGCCCGATCCGCAACGCGGTGGATTCAGGCATCGAAGTCATCATCATCAATTCCGGCACACCCGAACAGGCCCGCGAAGTCGGCGCGCTGATGTATGTGGGCCAGCCTGAATATGACGCAGGCTTTGCCGCAGGCCAGCGCGCAGCGGGTGACGGGGTAAGCTCGTTCCTATGCGTGAACCATTATATCGCACAACCGGCATCCACCGAACGCTGTCAGGGTTTTGCTGACGGACTGGGCGTGGAACTGGGCAACCAGATGATCGACAGCGGGCAGGACCCGTCCGAGATCCAGAACCGCGTCATGGCCTATCTGAACGCCAACCCCGATACTGATGCTGTGTTGACACTTGGGCCGACCTCGGCTGATCCGACAATCATGGCGCTGGACCAGATGGGCTTGGCCGGTGATATCTATTTCGGCACCTTCGATCTGGGCGGCGATATCGTGCAGGCAATCCGCGATGGTGTCATCGAATGGGGCATTGACCAGCAACCGTTCCTGCAAGCCTATCTGCCGGTAGTCGTGCTGACCAACTATCACCGCTTTGGCGTGTTGCCCGGCAACAACATCAACTCCGGCCCCGGTTTTGTGACTGCCGACGCGCTGGATCTGGTGGCCGATCTGGCTGGCGAATACCGCTAAACCAAGGGTGCAAGGCGGGCGCTTCGCATAGTGCCCGCCTTTTTTGACTGCGCACAACAGGAAGGGATCACGATGTCCAACACGGGCGCGACCGTTGACGAACGGATCAAGGAAACATCAAAACTGCGCAAGGCGCTGATCCGGCCAGAGCTGGGCGCCATTGTCGGCACCGTCGCCGTCTTCGCCTTTTTCATTGTTTTTGCCGGTGACAGCGGCATGTTCAATCCGCAAGGCGTGCTGAACTGGTCCACCGTTTCGGCGCAATTCATGATTATCGCGGTCGGGGCCTGCATGCTGATGATCGCAGGCGAATTCGACCTGAGCGTGGGGTCCATGATCGGCTTTGCCGGCATGTCCATCGCGATCATATCAGTAACACTGGGCTGGCCTGTCTGGGTGGCGATCCTGCTGACCTTCGCTTTGTGTATCGCCATCGGCGCGCTGAACGGTATCATCGTGGTGCGCACCGGCCTGCCGAGTTTCATCGTCACACTGGCGTTCCTTTTCATCCTGCGCGGCTTTACCATCTTTTTCCCCCAACTGATCGAACGCCGCACCATCATCGGCGGTATATCCGAGGCCGCAGCGGGTGACTGGCTCGCCCCCCTGTTCGGCGGCAAGGTGGGCGGTGCGTTCTTTGTCTGGCTGGGCGATCTTGGCGTGATCGAAGTCTTTTCGCGCGGTACCCGCGCCGGACAGCCTGTCGTCGACGGTATCCCCATGTTGATTATCTGGGCGCTGGGGCTTGTGATCGTCGCCCATATCATCCTGACACGTACGCAATTCGGCAACTGGATATTTGCCGCTGGCGGTGACGCGCAGGCCGCGCGTTATGTCGGCGTGCCGGTCAACCGTGTCAAAATCCAGATGTTCATGTTCACCGCTTTTTGCGCCTGCGTCTTTGCGACCTGTCAGGTGATCGAATTCGGATCAGCCGGTGCTGACCGTGGTTTGTTGAAAGAATTCGAGGCGATCATCGCCGTGGTCATCGGCGGCGCGTTGCTGACGGGCGGCTATGGGTCGGTTGTCGGGGCTGCCCTTGGTGCGCTGATCTTTGGTGTCGTGCAGCAAGGTCTGTTCTTTGCCGGTGTCGAATCCAGCCTGTTCCGCGTGTTCCTTGGGGTGATCCTGCTCTTTGCTGTGATCCTGAACACCTACATCCGCCGCATCATTACGGGAGAGCGTTGATATGACGACCGAACCCATCATCCAAATGCGCGATATCGCCAAACATTTTGGCCCAGTGATCGCATTGAACGGCGTCAGCTTTGATATTCGCCCCGGTGAATGCCATTGCCTGTTGGGCGACAATGGCGCAGGTAAATCGACCTTTATCAAAACCATGGCAGGCGTGCATAAACCGACCAGCGGCGAAATTCTGTTCGGTGGCCAGCAGATGCATTTTGACAGCCCCCGTGACGCGATGGAAGCAGGCATCGCCACGGTTTACCAAGACCTTGCGATGATCCCCCTGATGAGCGTGACCCGCAATTTCTGGATGGGCCGTGAACCCATCCGCAAGGTCGGGCCGTTCAAATTCATGGACTTCAAAACCGCCAATGACGTGACCATGGCCGAAATGCGCAAAATGGGGATCAACCTGCGGTCCCCTGATCAGGCCGTCGGCACTTTGTCGGGGGGCGAACGCCAGACAGTTGCAATTGCCCGCGCGGTGCATTTCGGGGCGAAGGTCCTGATCCTTGATGAACCAACCAGCGCACTTGGTGTGCGCCAGACCGCCAATGTGCTGTCTACCATCGACCGTGTGCGCAAGACGGGGATCGGGATTGTCTTTATCACTCATAACGTGCGCCATGCGATGGCCGTGGGTGATCGGTTCACTGTGTTGAACCGCGGCAAGACCCTTGGCACCGCCGCCCGTGGCGAGATCACGCCAGAGGCTTTGCAAGACCTGATGGCAGGCGGCCAGGAAATGGCCGCGCTGGAAGGATCATTGGGCGGAACGGTCTGATGGCTGATCTTTTGCGCAAACCATCCGGGACAAGCGGCCTTGTCCATGCGATCACACCAAAGGATGCAGGCTGGACCTATGTTGGTTTCGATCTGTGGCGTCTGGCCGCTGGCGAGGTCGCCGAAGGCCTGCTGCACGGGCGCGAAGCAATCCTCGTGCTGGTTGAAGGTCATGCCAATATCACCGCCGCAGGGCAGGATTTCGGCAAAATGGGCGACAGATTGGATGTGTTCGAACGCACAGCGCCGCATTGCCTTTATGTGCCGCCCGCCGCGCCGTGGCGTGCGGTGGCGACCAGCAACTGCACGCTCGCCGTTTGCAGTGCGCCCAGCGCGGGCGGGCGCAGCGCGCAGGTGCTGGGGCCGGATGGCATCACGCTGGAAGAGCGCGGTAAAGGTACCAACACCCGCCACATCAACAACATCGCCATGGAAGGCCGCGATGTCGCCGACAGCCTGCTGGTGACAGAGGTTTTCACCCCTGCGGGCCATTGGTCATCCTATCCGCCGCACCGCCATGACGAGGATGATTTCCCCCGCATCACGCATCTGGAGGAAACCTATTACCACCGCCTGAACCCCGGCGATTGCTATGGCATCCAGCGGGTCTATACCGACGATCATCGCCTTGATGAAACCATGGCCCCCGCCAATCATGACGTGGTGCTGGTGCCCAAAGGCCATCACCCCTGCGCCGCCCCCTATGGCGTCGAGATGTATTATCTCAACGTTATGGCCGGGCCGCGCAGGAACTGGCGCTTTGCGATGGACCCCGCCTTTGCGCATCTGGCGGGGTGATCGTCACAGATCGCGCAAATCCTCGGGCAACAATGCCTGTGGCATGTTCTGGTAACAGACAGGCCGCAGGAACCGCCTGATCGCCATCGTGCCCACCGATGTGGCACCGAAATTGGTGCTCGCCGGATAAGGCCCGCCATGGACCATGGCATCGGCCACCTCGACCCCGGTGGGAAACCCATTGACCAGCACCCGCCCTGCCTTGCGTTCCAGCACCGGCATCAGCGATTTCCCTACGGCTTCGTCTGCATCATCCATCTGCAAGGTGCAGGTCAGCTGGCCGTGCAGCGCTTGGGCGATGGTCTGCATCTGGTCCGTATCCTGCGCGCGGATCACGATCCCCGCAGGGCCGAACATTTCGATGGCAAGGTCGTCGTTGGCCAGCCAGTCCGCACCATCGACGACGAACAACGCGGGTGCACCTTTGCGCCCGTCGCATGGCGCAGCAAGTTGCGTTGCCACCGCAGAGGCCGAGGTGATCACCGCGACATTGGCGCGATAGGCTTGCGCCGTGCCTTCGGTCAGCATCGGCGCGGGGGCGACATCGGCCAAAGCCGTTGCTGCGGCGTCGATGAAGGCATCAGCATCCTTGTCAAGGATCACCACCACCCCCGGGTTGGTGCAGAATTGCCCGACGCCCATCGTCAGGGACCCGGCCCAGCCGGTGCCGATATCACCCGCCCGCGCGGCAGAGGCGGCGGGCAGCACAAAGACCGGATTGATCGCGCCCAACTCGCCAAAAAACGGGATCGGCTCTGGCCGGGCCATCGCCAGATCGAACAGCGCCTTGCCGCCCCGGAACGATCCAGTGAACCCGACAGCGCGTGTCAAAGGGTGCTGGACCAGCGCCATGCCGGCTTCATTGGTGTTGGACTGGATAAATCCGAAAGTGCCCGCAGGCATGCCCGTTTTGGCAATCGCGGCTGCAATGGCGCGGGCTACGATTTCGCCCGTGGCCGGATGACCCGGGTGACCTTTGTACACCACCGGACAACCAGCGGCGAGCGCGCTGGCCGTGTCGCCACCGGCAGTCGAAAACGCCAGCGGAAAGTTCGAGGCACCAAAGACGGCGACAGGCCCCAGCGGACGCTGGATCATCCGCAGGTCAGGGCGCGGCAAAGGGGCACGATCCGGCAAGGCCTTGTCATGACGGCGGTCCAGATAGGCCCCGTCGCGGATATGTGTCGCGAACAGGCGCAACTGCCCGCAGGTGCGCCCGCGTTCACCGTCAAGCCGCGCGGCAGGCAGGCCAGTTTCGGCGCTGCCATGCGCGGTCAGCTCTGCGCCGCGTGCGTCGATTTCATCAGCGATGGCGTCAAGAAAGGCGGCACGGGTTTCGCGGCTGGTCCAGCCATAGGTAGCAAAAGCCTGCTCTGCAGCTTGCATGGCGGCATCGGCCTCGGGTTTGCCGCCGGACAGGACGGTCAGTGTTGGGCCGGTCACGGGATCGGATTGAAAGGCGCTGCCGCCGTCCACCCATGCGCCATTGATCAGGTGTTGCCCAGTCAGTTCGGTCATGTCGAATTTCCTTTGTTCAGTCGTGAAATGCCGCAACAACGCGGCGCTGCCCCAGCATGAAAGCATCCGCTACATGCAACAGGGGTGCGGTATCGACGTCGGATTGTCCGGCCTCGATCAATTCGGCGAAACGATGGTAAAGCGCGGGATATTCGCCCTGTTCCAGGACATCCTGCAGGGCACCGTTGATGTGCAATCGGGCACCACCGTCGGTCATACGCAGCTGGCCTTGTGTCGTCTCAACGGTGATATTCCATGTCTGCGGACCTTCCTGACGCCAGTCGAAATCAGCCTTGACCACCATGCCCGCAGGTCCGGCAAAGGTCAGATCAGCGGCGATCGGCGTTTCGCGGTTTTCGGGGAAATCCAGCATTGCAGCAGTCAGATGCACGGGGTTTGGCAATATCTCGGTCATGATTGATAGGGCATTGATGCCCGGATCAAAGACGCCAAGCCCCCCTGCCCGCCAGATCCAATCCTGCCCCGGATGCCAGCGGCGCACATCTTCCTTCCAGTCGATCTGCACCGATGTAATCTGCACATCGCGCAGCCATGCGCGGGCAGCAGCGACACCAGCGGCATAGCGCGAATGCCATGTGGCGAACAGGGTCACGCCTTTGGCTTTCTCCAGACGTTCAAGTTTCAGCACCTCGGACACGGTCGCACCGGGTGGTTTTTCCAGCATCACATGCTTGCCGGCCATAATTGCCCGCGTGGCGATATCGTAGCGCGGCACCGGCGGCATGCAAAGCGACAGCGCCTTGATATCAGCCCGCGCCTGCAGCAGCGCGGCAAGGCTGTCGTGGTTTTCCACCCCCTCCACACCGCCAGACCCGCTGACGGTCGCTGAAAGATCAAATGCATCGCAACCGGCAATCGCGGGGATATGCTGGTCGCGGGCGATCTTGCCCACCCCGACAATGGCGGTGGGCATCAGACGGATCGCTGCACCTGCGGGGCTAGTGGCTGTCACGGGGTACCTCATTTCCGCGCTGGCCCTTGAGCACAGCGAAATCGGCACCGGTATCGGCACCTTCCACATTATCGACGAACATTTTGGAAAATCCGCTTTTGAACATCGGCGCAGGCGGTGTCCATGCATCCAGCCGTGCGGCCAGTTCTTCGTCGGTGATATCCAGATGGATGCGCCGCGCTTCGACGTCGAGTTCGATCATATCGCCCGTCCGTACCACCGCCAGTGGCCCACCTGCCGCCGCTTCTGGCGCGGTATGCAGGACGACCGTACCATAGGCGGTGCCGGACATGCGAGCATCAGAAATCCGTACCATATCTGTAATCCCTTTCTTCAGCACTTTCGGCGGCAAGCCCATATTGCCGACCTCCGACATGCCGGGATAACCCTTTGGTCCGCAGTTTTTCAAAACCATGACGCAGGTTTCGTCGATATCCAGCGCATCGTCGATGATCCGTGCCTTATAGTCGTCGATATCCTCGAACACCACAGCGCGGCCACGATGCTGCATCAGATGCGGGCTGGCGGCGGAGGGCTTGAGGACCGCGCCATTTGGCGCGAGATTGCCGCGCAGCACGGCGATACCGCCGGATGCGGCCAAGGCTTTGTCCACCGGCAGGATCACATCTTCATTCCAGTTACGCGCCTCTTTCACCTCGTCCCAGATGGTTGTGCCCGACACGGTCAGCGCATCCCTATGCAGCAGACCCGCCTCACCCAGACGGCGCAGGACAACGGGCAGGCCACCGGCGTAAAAGAATTCTTCCATCAGATATTTGCCCGAGGGCATCAGGTTGACGATCGTCGGCACGTCACGCCCGCAGCGGTCCCAATCATCCAGCGTCAGGTCCACCTCGACACGGCCGGCAAGCGCCAGCATATGGATCACCGCATTGGTCGATCCGCCAATCGCGCCGTTCACGCGGATCGCATTTTCAAACGCCTGTTTGGTCATGATGTCGGATGGTTTGAGATCATCTTTGACCATCTGCACGATCCGCCGCCCCGTCAGCTGCGCCATCACACGGCGGCGGCTGTCGACACCGGGGATCGCGGCGTTGCCGGACAGGGCCATGCCCAGCGCCTCGGCCATTGATGCCATCGTGCTGGCGGTACCCATGGTGTTGCAGGTGCCCGAAGACCGGCTCATCGCTTGTTCGGCATCCAGAAAATCCTCTTGCGTCATCTTACCGGCTTTGATGTCTTCGGACATCTGCCACAACGCTGTTCCCGACCCGACCCTTTCGCCACGGAACCAGCCGTTCAGCATCGGCCCGCCCGTCACCACGATGGACGGAATATCGGTAGAAGCCGCGCCCATCATCAGGCTGGGCGTGGTCTTGTCACAACCGACCAACAGGACCGCGCCGTCGATGGGCTGGGCGCGCATCACTTCCTCGACCGCCATGGCGGCAAGGTTGCGATACATCATTGCCGTGGGCCGGAACGTGTTTTCAGAGGCGGAAAAAACCGGCACTTCCAACGGAAAACCACCTGCTTCCCAGACGCCTGCCTTCACCTTTTCGGCCAGTTCGCGCAGGTGGCCGTTGCAAGGCGTCAGGTCAGACCATGTGTTCAGAATACCGATCACAGGGCGCCCGTCGAACAGGTCATGCGGGTGGCCCTGATTTTTCAACCACCCCCGGTGATAGATGTTGTCACGGCTGTTGCCGCCGTACCATTCCTGAGAACGCAGTTCGCGGGGCCATTTTGCAGGTTTGAATGTCATGTTTCCCCCTAAAGCACAGCGACAGTAACGCGTTTGCCTTGCCCGTCGGCGCTGCTTTGTAGCACATTGCGCAGGGGCAGACCAAAGGTCGGGGCGCTGATCTCGAAGACATCGCCGGACTGACAAACCACGCCTTGCGCAAAGGACAAGGTGGCGGTGCCGAACATATGCACATGCACATCGCCGGGCTGGCAGAAGATGTCATATTTGAAATGGTGATGTTCCAGATTGGCGATGGTGTGGGACATGTTCGCCTCGCCCGACACGAAAGGCGCGTCAAAGATCGCTTTGCCATCGCGCAAGATGCGGCTGTGCCCTTGCACGTCCTGCGGCAGATCACCGACCAGCATTTCCGGCCCTACAGCACAGACGCGCAGCTTGGAATGCGCCAGGTAAAGATAGTTTTGCTTTTCCATCACATGATCGGAAAATTCGTTCGCCAGCGCATAGCCTGCGCGAAACGGGGTGCCATCCGGCCCGATGATGTAAAGTCCCGCAATCTCTGGTTCTTCGCCCGCGTCGTCGGCAAAGGCAGGCGCTTGTAAGGCAGCACCGGGGGCAACCAGCGCGTGACCGGTGCCTTTGTAAAACCATTCCGGCTGCACGCCGGGGGCATCGCCTGCGGGTTTGCCGCCCTCAACACCCCAGCGGAACATCTTCATCGAATCCGTTTCCGCCTTGTCGGCCTTTTCATGCATGGCGGCACGGGTCGACGCACTTCCCAGATGGGTCAGACCGGTGCCGGTCAGGTGGGTATGGGCGGGGTCGGGATGAAACAGGGGCGGCAGCATCTGACCTGCATCATAGAGAGCGGTCAGATCGACAGCCTTGCCAAGGCCCAACTGCCCGATCCGGTCGCGCAGTCCAACACCGCGCTGCGCGCAATCCATGGCAAGGTCATAGATCGACATTTCGGTAGCGACCAAATGCGCATGAGTGCCGTCACGGGCGACAATCTGGATGCCGCCATCAGTTTTACGATATTGCGAAAGCAGCATGATCTTATCCTTGTTTCTTGTTCATGACGTCAAAAATGACCGCAGCCAGCAGCACCAGACCCTTGATGCATTGCTGCCAGTCGATGCCGATTCCAAGGATCGACATACCGTTGTTCATCACACCCATAATGAAGGCCCCGATCACAGCACCGACGATGGTACCCACCCCGCCCGCCATCGACGCACCGCCGATGAAGACAGCGGCGATCACGTCAAGCTCGAACCCGGCACCTGCTTTGGGGGTGGCCGTGTTCAGACGCGCGGCAAAGACCAGCCCGGCAAGCGCCGCCAGCACGCCCATATTGGCGAAGGTCAGAAAGGTCAGTCGCTGGCTGTTGATCCCCGAAAGCGACGCTGCCTTTTCATTGCCGCCAATCGCATAGATCCGGCGACCAATCGTGGTGCGGCTGGTCACGAAAGAATAGACCGCGATCAGCAGCGCCATCACGATGAACACATTGGGCAGACCACGGAAGTCGGCCATCAAAAAGCTCATGTAGATCAGCGCAACAAAGATCAGCCCGTTCTTGGCGGCGAAAAAGACGAATGGTTCCTCGATACTGCCGGTTTTGCCTGCCTCGTTGCGGGCACGGATTGCCAATACAAGGATCGTGGTCGCAACCAACACACCGATCAGCAAGGAAAACAGGTTCAGGTTCTCACCACCCAGCAGGTCGGGGATGAACCCCGATGCAATCCGCTGGAACTGCTGGGGGAACGGGCCAACGGACTGACCCGCCAGCAACCACAATGTCAGCCCTTTGAACACCAGCATCCCTGCAAGCGTGACGATAAACGAAGGGATGCGAAAATAAGCGACCCAGAACCCCTGTGCGGCACCGATCAAGCCGCCCACGATCAGGCATAAAAAGCCCGCCAGCAGATAGGGGATACCGAATTGCACGATCATTACCGCGGCCAAAGCACCGATGAATCCCATGACAGACCCAACCGACAGGTCGATATGGCCCGCCACGATGACCAGCAACATGCCGATCGCCATGATGATGATATAGCTATTTTGCAGGATCAGGTTGGTCAGGTTCACCGGGCGCAGCAAAATACCCCCCGTAGCAACCTGAAAGAACGCCATGATCGCGATCAGCGCGAACAGGATGCCATATTCGCGCATATGCGCACGTAGAAAGCTAAGCGTGGATTTTACCTGCACCTGTGGTGGCTCGCTTTGGTCAGGATTGGTCGTGGTCTGGGTCATTTGCGGTCCCCCGATCTGATAATGGTTGCCATGATTTTTTCTTGAGACGCCTCGGATGTGGGCATTTCGCCGACAAAGGCGCCTTCGTTCATGACGTAAATCCGGTCTGTCACGCCCAGCAATTCAGGCATTTCCGAAGAGATCACGATGACCGCCTTGCCCGATGCAGCAAGGTCTCGGATCACCGTGTAGATTTCATACTTCGCGCCAACGTCGATGCCGCGGGTCGGTTCATCGAGGATCAGAACATCGGGATCAGCGAACAGCCATTTCGACAGTACGACCTTTTGCTGGTTGCCCCCTGACAGGTTGATCGTTTCCTGCTCGATCGAGCTGGATTTGACATTCAACCGCGTACGGTACTGGTTGGCGACTGCCGCCTCTTTCTGGCGGTCAATGACGATGCCGTTGGCAATACCGTTCAACCGGGCCAGCGGCACATTGCGCCGGATCGTCTGATCCAGCACCAGACCGTAAGTCTTGCGGTCCTCGGTCGCATAGGCCAGCCCTGCATTGATCGCACGGCGCACGGTAGAAAGGTCCACATCCTGCCCGCCAATCTGCACCGATCCGGTGATATTGCGCCCATAGCTGCGCCCGAACAATGACATCGCCAGTTCGGTGCGCCCTGCACCCATCAAGCCGGCGATGCCCAGCACCTCGCCTTTTTTGACGTGGAAGGATACGTTCTTGACCACCTGCCGATCATTCTGGATCGGATGGGTCACGCACCAGTCACGGACCTGCATCGCGATTTCGGGGGTGGCGGTATCGACGCGCGGCGGATAGCGGTCATCCATCGACCGACCCACCATATCGCGGATGATCTTTTCTTCGCTGATGCCCTGACTGCAATCCAGCCGCGAAACCGCTGCGCCGTCACGGATCACGGTGATTGTATCTGCAACCTTGCTGATTTCATTCAGCTTATGCGTAATCAGGATCGAGGTAACGCCTTGCCGCTTGAATTCCAGCAGCAGCTCCAGCAGTTGCGCGCTGTCGTTTTCATTCAGCGATGATGTCGGCTCATCCAGAATAAGCAAGCGCACGTCTTTGGACAGCGCCTTGGCAATTTCGATCAACTGCTGTTTGCCCAGACCCAGCGTGCCGACAGGCGTGTCGGGGTGTTCTTTCAACCCGACACGAGCCAGCAATTTTGCTGCCCCGTCGCGTGTGGCGCGCCAGTCCAGCACGCCACGTGTCGCGCGTTCATTGCCCAGATAGATATTTTCAGCCACCGACAAAAGCGGCACCAGCGCCAGTTCCTGATGAATGATGATGATGCCCTGCGCTTCGCTGTCGCGGATGCTGCCAAAGGTCTGGACCTGCCCGTCAAAAACGATGTCGCCGCTATAGCTGCCGTGCGGATAGACGCCGGACAGAACCTTCATCAAGGTCGATTTTCCTGCGCCGTTTTCACCGACCAGCGCGTGAATCTCGCCCTCTTCAACCGAAAGGCTGACCTGATCCAGCGCCTTGACCCCCGGAAATTCCTTGGTAATCGCGCGCATTTCAAGAAGTGTTGCCATGATCCGCCCTGCCCCCGACGTAACAGATG
>PUNR01000216.1 GCA_003551805.1 Loktanella sp. | reverse complement strand
GTGCCCCCGTCAGAGGCCAGCCTGTCCGCCAGACCCGCAACCATGTCGCCGATCATCGCTTCGCGGTCTTCAGGCGACATATCCTGCGCGGTTTCGATTTCTGCGGCAGTTGGCCCGCGCACGGCGGGCAAGGTATATTCGATACCAGCACGGAATGCCGCATCCTCGATCATCTGGCGGGCAGAGGCTGCGTGGAAATTCGTCTCTGACCCGTTTTCCGCGATATCGCGCCATAGCCGGTAGGCCAGATCGGGCCGGTCGGTCTGGTCGTAAAGCAGCCCCAGATAATACCGCGCGGCGATGCTGCTGTCGTCACGGGCCAATATCTGGCGGATTACCTGTTCCGCCTCGGGCGAGACAAGGCCACCGGCGGCGACAACCCGCAAATCCAACAGGCGCGTCAGGTCGGTGACGCCTGCGTCGTCCCCCATGATCGCGATGACCTGCGTCTGGGCGGCAGCGGCCCCCGCGTAATTGCGCAATTCGACCTCGTGAAATGCCAGCCGCGACCATGCTTCCAGATCATCGGGGCGTGTGGGGGCGATTTCGCGCAGGCGCTCGATGGCTTCGCGGTAGTCATCCGGCACATCGGCGGGCGGCGGTGGCGGGGCGGCAAGTTCCAGCATCGCCTGTGCAGGTCGGTTGGCGCGCATCTCGTCCGAGGCGGCAAGCCGTGCCTGTAGCGGCACATCGCCGTAGCCGGGTGCGCCGATGCGGGTATAGGTGACATAGGCAACAGCCCCGATCACCAGCACCACGATAACCGCCAGCGCAATATGCTGCTTGCCAGCGGTCATTGGCGCTGCTGCCTGTCTGGAGGCCGCAAGCAGGCGGCGGGCGACTTCGGTGCGCGAGCGCTCTGCCTCTTCTGGGTCAAGCAGGCTGCGTTCCAGATCGCGGTCAATCTCGGCCAGTTGCGCGCGATAGATCGCGACATCGGGGTTGCCTTCGTCGGTGTCCTGCCTGCGCATCAGCGGCACCGCGATGATCGCCGCGACTGCCAGCGTCAGACCTGCTGTTATTATCCAGAATGCCATCATACCTCACATTTCCGGCCCCGACATACCTGCACCGGTGCTGCGTGAAAAGGGGCTGCGACCCGGTGACCAATCACTGTCATGGGATGATGTCGTAAATTGTTGGCCAGACGCCGCTGACAGTATCCTTTTGCAACTGCGAAAGGTCCAGACAGGGGCAAGGACCAGACAAGGAATCGCCCGCGTGAAAAACCGTTATTCCGCCTTTGCCATCGCCAAAGAAGCGTTCCGCCAGCACACTGGCTGGACCCGCGCATGGGCCAACCGTGCGCCAAAGCCGAAATATGATGTCATCATTGTCGGCGCTGGCGGGCATGGCCTTGCGACAGCGTATTATCTGGGCAAGAATTTTGGCATCACCAATGTCGCAATTCTTGAAAAAGGCTGGCTGGGCGGTGGTAATACCGGACGCAATACGACGATCATCCGGTCCAATTACCTGCAAGATCCGTCTGCCGCGATTTATGAAAAATCGCGCAGCCTATATGAAACCATGTCGCAGGATCTGAATTACAACGTCATGTTCAGCCCGCGCGGCGTGATTATGCTGGCCCAGACCCAGCACGAGGTGCGCGGCTACAAGCGCACTGCGCATGCCAATGCCCTGCAAGGCGTCAAGACCGAATGGATCGGGCCTGACCGCGTCAAGGAACTTTGCCCGATTATGAATATCGACGGGCCACGCTATCCGGTGCTGGGCGGTTTGTGGCAGGCGCGTGGCGGCACGGCACGGCACGATGCGGTCGCATGGGGCTATGCGCGGGCCTGTTCGGATATGGGCATGGACGTGATCCAGCAATGCGAGGTGACGGCGATCCGCCGTGAAGGTGCCCGTGTAGTTGGTGTCGATACCACCAAAGGCCCGATAGATTGTGACAAGCTGGGGCTGGTTGTGGCAGGCCATTCGGGTGTTCTGGCGCAGATGGCGGGGTTCCGTTTGCCGATTGAATCGGTGGCTTTGCAGGCGCTGGTGTCGGAACCGATCAAGCCTTGTATGGATGTGGTCGTGATGGCCAATACCGTGCATGGCTATATGTCCCAATCCGACAAGGGCGAAATGGTGATCGGTGGCGGCACTGACGGCTATAACAATTATACCCAGCGCGGCAGTTTCCACCACATCGAGGAAACCGTGCGCGCGCTTGTCGAAACCTTTCCGATGATCGCGCGTCTTAAGATGCTACGCCAATGGGGTGGTATCGTCGATGTGACCGGCGACCGGTCCCCGATCCTGTCGAAAACCCCCGTCGATGGCGTGTTCGTCAACTGTGGCTGGGGCACGGGTGGTTTCAAAGCGATTCCGGGGTCAGGCTGGGCTATGGCCGAACTGATGGCAAAAGGTGCTTCACCGCTGACCGATGAATTTTCGATGTTCCGCTTCCGTGAAGGGAAGTTCATCGACGAAAGCGTGGCAGCGGGGGTAGCACATTGATGGTGCGGGCGATGCGCACAGGCAGATCGGCAGGGGATTGCGGGCGGCATTGGCAAGAATCGGCTGGTCGTTGCCGATTTGACATCAAATCGGGAACAATTTTGCGTCAGGCGGCGTTGGGTGTCCAGATAGCGCAATCAACGAAAGAGGTATTGTCATGTCCTATGATCCCCAACGCCCTCAAGATCCCAACAACCCACACGACCCAATGCACGCGTCGCAGCCAGCTGCACGTGGCGGTACGCCAAAGTGGATTTGGGTTGCCGTTGCCGCAGTCGCGGTTGTCGTTCTGTTCATGTTCTTCTCGGGCGGTGATCGCCCTGACCAGATGGCACCGACTGCTGACGAGGCCCCTGTCGTCACAACCGACCCTATGGCACCGGCCCCAGGCACCCCGACCGAAACTGACCCGTTGGTTGCACCTTCTGATCCTGTCGATTCCGTCGATCCGATCGAAAAGCAAGACCCCGCACCAATCGTGGAATAACACCACTTCACCAGCAACGCTGAAAGGCGGACGCATTTTTGCGTCCGCCTTTTTTGTG
>PUNR01000045.1 GCA_003551805.1 Loktanella sp. | reverse complement strand
CACGGGCGGTTCCCGCAGGATGTAAATGCGCCATCTATCGGCAACTGGCATGGCTGGGCGCGGCTTTTTATTGCGCGGCGCAGGCGGATGATCGGGCGTGACCCTTCTGAACGGTTGCACGACAGCATCGCACATCAGCCCAAGCGCCGGTCACGCCTGCGGTGGTTGCATGATCAGACAGGTGGTTGATCCGGTGGCATAAAGCTTGCCATCCTGCGCGCCCCTGATTTCGCCATGTGATACGCCTGTGCTGCGGCCTGCATGGTCGCTGATTCCGGTGGCAAGAATTTCCATCCCCAACGGGATCGCGCGGGTCAGGTTTACCTTGTATTCCAAGGTGGTGTAGATTGACCCTTTGGGCAGCAGGCTCATCACCGCGCAGGCCATGCAACTGTCAAGCAGCGTGCCATACCAGCCGCCATGCACGCCGCCCATCGGGTTGGTGTGGACGAAATCCGGCGTGCCGCGAAAGGTGACACGGCCCTTTTCGACTTCATGCAGATGATAATTCATGATGCCTGATATAGGCGGGCGACTGATTTCGCCCCGCTGCATGGCTTGCATGAATTCCAGCCCAGACATCGACAACATGGTTGTCAGATCAGGGATATCGGCAGGGGATTGGGCGATGAACATCAGGCGGCTTTCGGGCAGTTTCGCCCGAAGCTGCCGGTTTATGCCACGTTTTGCAACCGCGCCTTGGGGGCAATTCCCAGCGCGTGACAAACATCGCGCGTCAGTTCCGGCCGGTTGAGCGTGTAGAAATGCAGATGATCCACACCGCCGCGCAACAATTCATCGCAAAGTTCGGTCGCAAGTGCAGTTGCCAACAAGTCGGTCGTGCCATCGCGGGTCGCATTGGTGAATGCATCGTGAATAACCTGCGGGATATGCGTCCCGCATTGCGCGGAAAACTTCTGTGTCCCGTTCCAGTTTTCAATCGGCAGAATTCCGGGAATGATCGGGGCATCGATGCCCGCCTTCACGCAGGCATCGCGGAAGCGGAAAAATGTATCGGCCTCGAAAAAGAACTGGGTGATAGCGGATGAAGCACCTGCATCAATCTTGCGCTTGAGAAACGCTATATCTGCGGCCTGATCGGGCGCTTCGGGGTGCTTTTCAGGGTAGGCACCGACGCGGATTGTGAACTGGCCGGTGTTGGCCAAAGATTCGATCAGCTCTACCGAACTGGCAAATCCGTCTGGATGGGCTGTGAATTTTTCCTGACCTTTCGGCGCGTCACCGCGTAGGGCGACAATCTCGCGCACGCCTGCGTCGGCATAGCTTTGCGCGATTTCCAGCGTTTCGGCGCGGGTCGCATCGACACATGTCAGGTGCGCCGCGACGTTCAGCCCGCTTGTTTTGTGGATCGTGCTGACCGCTTCATGCGTCAGTTTGCGCGTCGTGCCGCCGGCGCCGTAGGTCACTGACACGAATGTCGGCGCCAACGGGGCCAGCGTATTAACGCAATCCCACAGCCGGAACGACCCTTCGAGCGATTTGGGCGGGAAGAATTCAAAAGAAACGGACGGCGTGGACATGACAATACCTCTTGCTTGCACCCTACAATTGTCATGTTTACAGAGTTGAGGCAAATTCATAACCTTCACTAAGATCATGAGGGACGTTCATATGCACATCGAATTCCGCCATCTGCGCACGATCAAGGCGATCCATGACACAGGCGGGCTGGCGCGCGCGGCGGACGTGCTGAACATGACGCAATCGGCACTATCGCACCAGATCAAAGGGATCGAGGATCAGGCCGGTGTCGAACTTTTCGTGCGCCGGTCAAAGCCATTGCGCCTGTCTGCCGCGGGGATGAAGATGCTGGCGGCAGCCGAAACGATCCTGCCACAGGTCGCGGCGTTAGAGGCCGAATTTACGGGGTTGGTGTCGGGCAAGGCTGGCCGCCTGCATATCGCGATCGAATGTCATGCCTGTTTTGAATGGCTGTTTCCCGTGCTGGAACAATTCCGCAAGGCCTGGCCCGAGGTCGATGTCGATATTCGCCCGGGCCTTGCCTTTGATGCACTGCCCGCATTGCGCAAGGAAGACGTGGATCTGGTCGTGTCATCTGACCCCGAAGACTTGCCAGAGACTGATTTCACCCCGCTGTTCGATTATGAGCCCGTTTTTGTGGCCGCAGCACAGCACCCGCTCGCGGCCAAAGACGTGATCGAGGCCGAGGATTTTCGCGGCCAGATCCTGATTACCTATCCGGTGGACCGCGCGCGGCTGGACATCTTTTCGCAATTGTTGACACCGGCCAAGGTGGAACCTGCCTCTGTCAGGCAGGTGGAATTGACGGCGGTGATCCTTCTTCTGGTTGCCTCTAACCGCGGTGTTGCGGTTTTGCCTGATTGGGTGGTGCGGCAGGTGCGCTATAATTCGGATTATGTGACGCGACCTTTGACCAAAGCCGGGATCACGCGCCGTCTTTATGCGGCGACCCGTTCGGACGACACCAGCAAGCCCTATATGGCCCATCTGATCCGGTTGGCGCGCCAAGAGGCGGTGAAATTGCAACGTGGATGAATTGCGCATTCAGCCGCAGCGGGATTGTATCGGCATGACAAAGCGGTAATCGTCCCGACGTAATCTGGCCAGAGTATCGGCAAACGGTACTGGGCGACCATAAAGATAGCCTTGCACAAAACGACAGCCCAGATCGCGCAACATCTTGCTTTGTTCTTGTGTTTCGACGCCTTCGGCGACGACTTGCACACCAAGGCCCTGGGCCATCGTTAGCAACCCTTCGACCAGGACATGTGTGGCGGTGTCGATGCCAAGGTCACGCACAAAGCCGGTGTCGAGCTTAAGTTCATCAAATTCCAGTTCTTTCAAGTGCTGGAAAGATGCAAAACCGGTGCCGAAATCATCCAATGAAATTCGCACCCCGATCTTGCGGAAATTTGAAATGGATCGTTGAATTATTTCACTTGATCGGGCGATGAAAATATCTTCCGTGATCTCGAACGTAAGGTGGCGGCGCAGATGCGGATAGACGTCGAT
>PUNR01000182.1 GCA_003551805.1 Loktanella sp. | reverse complement strand
GCAGGTCTGCTGTCCTTCGTCAATCTGTTGGCCGCACCTTTTGGGGCAATGGTGGCGGCAGATCCCGCAACGGCGGCGCTGATCGACATGGCAGGGCGTGTCGCGAAATTCGATGTCAGCGTTTTTATCAATGGCCCCACCGGCAGCGGCAAGGAAGTGCTTTCGCGTCTGATCCATGCCGCATCGCCACGCCGCGACAAACCCTTTGTCGCCATCAATTGCGCCGCCATCCCTGAAAACATGCTCGAGGCGCTGCTGTTCGGTCATGAAAAAGGTGCTTTCACCGGTGCCAATACCGCCAACAAAGGCTATCTGCGCGCGGCGGATGGTGGCACGTTGCTTTTGGATGAAATCTCGGAAATGCCGCTGGCCTTGCAGGCGAAACTGCTGCGGGTCTTGCAGGAAAAAGTTGTCACCCCGCTTGGCAGCCAGACCGAAACGCCTGTCGATGTGCGTATCCTTGCCACCTCTAACCGCGATATGGAAACGGAAATCGCACGCGGTACGTTCCGCGAAGACCTTTACTATCGTCTTTGCGTGTTTCCGCTGGCGACATTGGCGCTGGCTGCCCGTCCGCGTGATGTGCCCGTGCTGGCGCAGGCCCTGTTGCAGCGGCATATGCCTGCCGGGCAGATTGCACCGCTTTTGACACCTGCGGCTTTGGCGATCCTGATGGCGCATCACTGGCCCGGCAATGTGCGCGAACTGGAAAATGTCATGCAGCGCGCGCTGGTTCTGGCCGAAGGTCCGTGGATCACCCCCGCCGAGATCATGCTGACCATTCCCGCCCCCGCGCTGATCGCGCGCGCAGCATAAGGGGCAGACCTTGGCCATTACCGGTGTTTCAACCTCTTTGCCGCAGCTTGCAGCTTTGCGGCCCCCGACGCAGCCGGCACCTGTTGCGCCGGACGCAGGCCCCGGTTTTGCTGCGCGTCTTGGCCAAGCGATTGAGACGGTCAACAGCCAGCAAACCCGCGCATCCGACGCGGTACGCGATTTCGAGACCGGACAAAGGCAGGATCTGGCAGGCGTGATGGTCGAACAGCAAGTCGCATCGCTGGGGTTTCAGATGACCCTCCAGGTCCGCAACAAGGCGCTGCAAGCCTATCGCGACATCATGAACATGCCGGTTTGATCCGGCTTTCGACAAAGAACAGGTGACAATAATGAATGCTCCGCAATCCATGCCGACGCTGGCGGGCAATAACGCGCTGATCGGGCGGGCGCGCGGTGCGCTGGGGGTCATTGACGGTATGGTCAGCCAACCCGCGATCCGCCGCGCGCTGCCAGCGATCGGGTTGCTGGTTGTGGCGGCACTGGCGCTGGCAGGCTGGCTGTTGCTTGCCCCTGCCGATCGTGTCGCGCTGCAAACCGGCCTGCCCCCTGCAGAAAAAGCGCGTGCGCTGGATGTGCTGACAACCCAAGGGATTGATGCACGCCTTGATCCCGCCAGTGGCGAAATGACCGTACTTGCGGCCCAGTTTCACCGCGCTCGCATGGTATTGGCCAGCGAAGGGCTGCCGCAAGGCGCCCGTGACGGGCTAAGCGCGATTTCCGATATGCCGATGGGCACGTCGCGGCAGGTGGAAAATGCCCGTCTGCGGCGGATGCAGGAACTGGATCTGGCCAGATCCATTACGGAACTGGGTCCGGTGCGCGCGGCACGGGTGCATCTGGCCTTGCCGGAACGCAGCGCCTTTGTGCGCGACCAGCAGCCGCCGCGCGCCTCGGTCTTTGTGGAACTTGCCCCTGGCATGGGGTTGGAGGCGGCACAGGTCCGCGCCATTGTCAGCCTTGTCTCTACCGCCATCGCCGATATGCCGCGCGGCAATGTCTCTGTCGTGGATCAGACCGGCACATTGCTGACCAGTCCGGACAGCGATCCGGTGCAGGAAGAAAGCAACCGCCAACTGGCCCATCAGCGCCAGATCGAACAGATCTACCGCGACCGTGTGCTGGCATTACTGACGCCGATGCTGGGCCATGGCAATGCGGCGGTGGAAATCACGCTGGACATGGATTTCACCCGCAGCGAGATCACAAGCGAGGAATTTCTGCCCGAAACCGCGCTCCGCAGTGAACAAAACAGCCTGCAGGAAACCACGGGCCGCACAGCCCAAGGCGTGCCCGGTGCCGTCGCAAACCTGCCCCCGCCCGAGGCAGAACTGGCCGAAAACGCAGGCCCTGCCGCAGGCGAAGATGTGACGACGGTCAATTCATCCTCCTCCGCTACACGCAATTTCGAGGTCAGCCGCCGTCTGGAAACCCACCTGCCGCAGACGGCGCGGATCAAGCGTGTCCATGCCGCCGTGCTGGTGCATCAGGATGCAATCGGCGGTCCGGTGGACGCTGCCACGCCTGCGCCAATTCTGGCCGAGATTGACGCGCTGACGAAAAGTGCTGTTGGCTTTGACACGGCCCGCGGTGATCTGGTCACGGTTTCGACTGCCGCTTTCGTCGGTGGGAATCTGCCCATGATCGCGGCGCGCTGGTATGATGCGCCTTGGCTGCCAGGACTGGGGCGTGTGCTGGCGCAGCTTGCCATTCTGGCGATCATCGTGCTGGGTGTCGTGCGCCCTGTCTTGCAACAGATGCTGCCCGCCCTGCCCGCAAGCGGCACCATCGCGGGGATGGAGGCTGTCGAAGTCCCCAAAGGTGAAACAATGGCCGCACTGCGGCAACGGTTGCAGACCGATGCCCCCGACGCCGATGATCTGAACAATGCGATTACTTACGAGGAAAAGATCGCGCTTTTGCGGCAGATGGCCGACACGGAAACGGGTCGCATCGCCGGGGCCTTCAAATCCATGCTGACCCCGGCGGAGGATCAAAAAACATGACCCTTGCCCTCGCCGCACCCGGCACCGATGCCACCCTGACACCGATCCAGAAAGCCGCGATCCTGATGATGGTCGTCGGCGAAGACACAGCCGCACAAATACTGCGCGCCCTCACCCCCACCGAGGTGCAATTGCTGGGTGAGGCGATGTTCACCGTGCAAGGCGTCGATCATGATACGGTCG
>PUNR01000160.1 GCA_003551805.1 Loktanella sp. | reverse complement strand
GTGGCTTGCCAAGGCACCAAACAGGCTTATGCTTTCTTGCTGGCGTTCGGGTGCAAAGCTGCGCCCCATCCGCCCGCCAGCGTCGATCACGCCGGGGCCAGTGGCCTGTTTGTGGGGCGAAAATTGCATTACGCGGTGATCTGCCACGGCTTTCGTCCACGCAGCATCGTCAAGGTAAAGCAGCTTCGGAGGTGCGGGTTTGTAAACGCTATCCATCCGCCCTTTTTGCGTCAGCGCATGCATCCGCGTGCCGTATTGGTCGGCTATGCTGTCCCAACGGGCCACGCGCTGCGGGCCGATCTGGTCGTCCAGCGTGATCGTCGCCTTGGGCAGATAGTCAAACAGGGTTTCCAGATTGTCCTGAAAGAACCCCAGCCAATGTTCGACGCCTGCGTGTTTGCGCCCGGCGCTGACGGCCTCGTATAGCGGATCGTCTGATCCGGCAGCACCAAATTCCAGACGGTAATTCTGCCGGAACCGCGTGATCGCGGCCTCGTCCAAAATCACCTCGGACACCGGTGCCAGTTCGACCTCGGTCAGTTTTTCAACCGTGCGCTGCGATGCGGGATCAAAGCGGCGTGCGGCATCCAGTACATCGCCAAAGAGATCCAGACGCACAGGGCCTGATTGCCCGGGCGGGAAGATATCGATGATCCCGCCGCGCACTGCATAATCGCCGGGTTCCATCACATTGGGGCTTTGCGTAAACCCCATGCGGACCAGAAAGGCGCGCAGCGCTTTTTCATCCAGACGCTTGCCCACGGTAGCGGTGAACGCCGCCTCGCGCAGCACGCTGCGCGCAGGGACGCGCTGGGTCGCAGCAGACATTGTGGTTAGCAATATGAACTGGCCGGGCATCCCGTGTACAAGTGCGGCCAGCGTCGCCATCCGCGCGGCAGAAATATCGGTATTGGGCGATACCCTGTCATAAGGCAGGCAGTCCCATGCCGGAAACACGAACACCGGCACGGCAGGCGCGAAAAACGCCAAAGCCGCCTGCAATGCCGCCAGCCTTTTGTCATCACGCGCGACATGCAGAACGGGCTGGCCCTTGGCAAGCTCTGCCAGAATGAGTTTGGCGTCAAACCCTTCGGGTGCGCCGCTGACAGTGATGTGTTTGCGATCAGACATTGCGCCGAGATATCCTGCGCCAGCCGCGTGTCAACCGTTCAAAACAGCGCCATGCGGCTTAGGTTGGTGTACATGCCGTAAATCGCTGTGAAAAAGATCGCAGTCATCGCGACGACCTGTATCCAGAACCGCAGGCGCAGCAGGGCTTTGACCAGCGCTTCACCCTCGACCGGATGGATCGCCAGGCGCTGTGTGGTCCGCCATGTCAGCGCCGCGACAATGACCAGCGGAAATGCCAGACAGAACAGCCCCTGCGCCAGTTCCAACCCGTAACCAAAGCCGAGCATCGCGGCGCTGGTGATGAAAAACGCACCCATTGCGATCAACACCAGCCCCGGCGTGCCCGCCACCTGCATCAGGCGGCGCACGTTAATATCGGTGATCCGGTCCAGATCCAGCATCGCCTGCCCGCCGTGTTTGCGCGCACTAAAGATCATGTCGAACGGCACACCGATGATCCAATGGCTGACTGTGGCCCAAGTGACCCCGACGGCCATCCAGTACCAGATATTGGAAAATGTACGGGTTTCGATCAGGGTGAAAATGACTTCGGACAGGGTCACAATAACTCTCACTCTTATCAGGTGTCGGTCGTATCTAGCGCGCGGCACCGGCTTTGCCCAGACTTGTGGCGCTGACAAATCCATGCGACCAAAAGAAAAACCCCAATAAAGGTGTGCTGCCATGATCCCGATCACCCCTGCTTTCCCTGTCACCCGCCTGCGCCGCATGCGTCGCACCCCTGCTTTGCGCGCGCTTTCGCGGCAAAACACCCTTAGCGTGGATGATCTGATCTGGCCGGTTTTTGTGATGGATGGCCACGACAACGAAACCCCCGTCGCGTCCATGCCCGGCGTCATGCGGCGCACCGTGGACCGGATCGCATCGGCTGCGGTCGAGGCGCAAAACCTTGGGATCCCCGCAATCTGCATCTTTCCCTACACAGGGATGGAGGCGCGGACGACAGATTGCGCGATGGCATGGGACCCAAACAACCTGACTAATCAGGCGATCCGTGCGATCAAAGATGCAGCCCCCGATATCGCGGTGATGACCGATATCGCGCTGGACCCTTACAACATCAACGGTCACGACGGTTTCGTTGAAAACGGCGAGATCGTGAATGACCGCACGGTCGAGGCGCTGGTCAAAATGGCCCTCGCGCAGGCTGATGCAGGTGCCGATATCCTTGGGCCATCCGATATGATGGACGGGCGCATCGGCGCAATCCGCATGGCGTTGGAAGGTGCGGGACACCATAATGTCACGATCCTCAGCTATGCGGCCAAATATGCATCCGCCTTTTACGGCCCGTTTCGTGATGCTGTCGGTGCCTCTGCCGCGCTGACGGGCGACAAGAAAACCTATCAGATGGACCCCGGCAACACCGACGAGGCCCTGCGCCTAGTCGCCCGCGATCTGGCCGAAGGCGCCGATATGGTCATGGTCAAACCGGGCATGCCTTACCTAGATATCTGCCGGCAGGTCAAAGACACCTTCGGCGTGCCGACCTATGCTTATCAGGTCAGCGGTGAATATGCGATGATGCAGGCCGCGATACAAAATGGCTGGCTTGACGGCGAAAAAGTCATGATGGAAAGCCTTTTGGGGTTCAAACGTGCCGGTTGCGACGGCATCCTGACCTATTTCGCCATCGAAGCTGCAAAGTTTTTGCAACGCTGACGTCAATCAAATCGTAAGGATTGGGGCCTACACCAGACGTAGTTGTCGCGGTTGGAGGTTGCTTTGCTGTCGTTTGTGCGTTTGAAAAAACCGGTGGTTGAACCGGATCCGTTGATCACAATCATAAACCAGACGCAGGCGGTGATTGACGCCGGGGTAGAGGCTGCGCGCGCTGGCGACGCAGGCCGCGGTTTCGCCTTCGTCGCGTCGGAGG
>PUNR01000318.1 GCA_003551805.1 Loktanella sp. | reverse complement strand
GTTTGCGCACCAGATCCTGTGTCTGATAGCCGGTCAGGAACATCTCGGGCAGGATGACCAGATTGGCACCCGCAGCCTTGCCAGCCTGCCACGCCGTTTGCGCCAGTGCAGCATTCCCGGCAAGATCACCGACGGTCGGGTTCAATTGTGCCATGGTCAGGCGGAAGGTCTGTGTCATAGTTTTGTCCCATTACGCTGCCAGTCATGTAGCAGAACAGGACGCAGGGGAAAGAACAATGGCGACAATTAGCAAGCATACCGGCTTGGCCGTTGTCAGCGGGTCCCCCCTCTTTTAAGCTGCCCCCGACAAAAGGACCGGAGATGATAATGACGACGTTTGGATTACCGCAAGCCATGATCGTGGCTGTGCTGGCGACAGGTCTTGCCAGCGGCGCACAGGCGCAGACGATCCAGACAAAGCAATATGATGACGGCGGCGTTTACGAGGGTACTTTCGTCGATGGAAGGCGTGACGGGACCGGCACATACAGCCTGCCCGACGGGTATGAATATACCGGCGAATGGGTCGCCGGCGAAATTCTTGGTCAGGGCGTCGCGCGTTTTGCGAACGGGTCGGTCTATGAAGGGAGCTTTGCCGCAGGTAAACCCGAGGGTCAGGGCAAGATCACCTTTACCGATGGCGGCACATATGAAGGCGACTGGGTCGATGGCAATATCACCGGCAACGGTGTGGCGACCTATGCCAACGGCGTCGTCTACGAAGGGCAATTCCTGAACGCGACGCACCACGGCACAGGCACAATGACCAGCCCCGATGGCTATGTTTACGCAGGCGACTGGGTAGATGGCGTCAAAGAAGGGCAAGGCACGATCACCTATCCCGACGGCGCCACCTACGAAGGCACTCTGCGCGCAGGCGAACGCGACGGGACCGGCACGCTGACGATGGCGGACGGATTGGTTTATTCTGGCGAATGGTCGCGTGGGCAGATCGAAGGCCAAGGCGTCCTGACTCAAGCGAACGGCGATGTGTTCGAGGGTACTCTGGTTGCGGGGAAGCGCGAAGGCGAAGGCCGCATCACCTATGGCAACGGTGATATATACGAAGGCGGCTTTGCCAACGATCGGCGCGACGGCACGGGCGTATTCCGTGGCACTGACGGGTATAGCTATACAGGTACATGGGTCGCAGGCCAGATGTCTGGCACGGGTGAAGTTACCTATCCTGACGGGTCGGTCTATACCGGCACATTTGCTGATGATCTGGCCGATGGTACCGGCACAATCACTTATGCTGACGGGTCCACCTACGAAGGTGACTGGGTCGCAGGTGTGATCAGCGGCCAGGGCATCGCCACCTATGCCAACGGGCTTGTCTATGAAGGTGAATTCCTGAACGCGCAGAACCACGGCCAGGGCAAGATGACCTATGCCGACGGCTATATCTACGAAGGCAGCTGGGCCGAAGGTCAGCGCAACGGTCAGGGCCGCGCGACCTATGCGGACGGTACCGTCTATGTCGGTGAGTTTGTTGACGGGCAGCGCAGCGGTCAGGGCGAAATCACGCGGCCTGACGGGTTCAGCTATGTCGGCGCGTGGCGCAATGGCGATATCGAAGGCTATGGCATCGCGACCTATCCTGACGGGGATGTCTTTGAAGGCAACTTTGTGCGTGGCCGCCCCGAAGGTGAAGGCCGGATGCGCACGGCGGCAGGCGTGGTCACGACCGGCATGTGGTCAGATGGTGCCTTGGTGACCGATGCAGAAGACGAAGAAGGTGACGAAGTCGAAGACTAGTGCACTAGACCTTTTCACCCTGTTCCATCCGGTCCAGAAAGGCACCGGCTTCTGACAGCACCTGATCGCGACGGGTTGGGTCCATCTTGTCCCAGACGCTGTACATATTGCCCATCCGCGGATTGCCTTTGAACCGGTCACGGTGTCGGTCAAGGAAATGCCAGTAAAGCAGGTTGAATGGGCAAGCGTCCGCGCCGGTCTTGTCCTGCACACGATATTGGCACGACCCGCAGTAGTCCGACATTTTGTGAATGTAATTGCCTGACGAGATGTAAGGCTTTGACGCGATGATCCCGTCATCGGCGAACAGGCTCATCCCGATGACATTAGGTGCCTCGACCCATTCATAGGCATCGACATAGACCGCCAAATACCATTCATGCACCTTCGCCGGATCAATCCCCGCTAGCAACGCGAAATTGCCAGTGACCATCAATCGCTGGATGTGATGCGCATAGCCTTCGGTTTTAGTCTGATCCACCGCTTTGGCGATGCAGTTCATCTTGGTCTCTGCCCCCCAATACATGGCAGGCAGTTTGCGGTCATGGCCCAGCGCGTTACGACTGACGTAATCCGGGCCTTCGCGGAAATAAATGCCGCGCACGTATTCGCGCCAGCCGATGATCTGGCGGATGAACCCTTCAACCGCGTTCAACGGCGCATCACCATTGCGATAGGCTACTTCGGCGGCTTGGCAGACTTCCAGCGGGTCAAGCAGCCCTGCATTCAGATACAGCCCCACAACCGAGTGATAAAGGTAGCGATGATCGTTCAGCATCGCATCCTGAAAATCCCCGAATTTGGGCAGGCCACCTTTGACCCAATGCGCCAGATGACGGCGGGCTTGTCCGGTGTCGGTCGCAAACCAGAACGGATGCAGATCACCGAAATTATTGTCAAAGCGCCCCGCGACGAGGGTCAGCACCTCTTCTACCACCGGGTCCGGCGTAAATTGCATCGGGCCCGCATAATCCACACTGTCAGGCGCAGGTTTGCGGTTGTCGTGGTCATAATTCCACTTGCCGCCCTCGGGCTTGTCGCCGTCCATCAGCAGACCCGTTTTGCGGCGCATGTCGCGATAGAAATATTCCATCCGCAGCTGTTTGCGGCTGTTCGCCCAATCATCAAAATCCTGATGGCTGGCGATAAAGCGGTCGTCGGGCAAGGAATGGCTTTTCAACGGCATATCACCCAGCGCCTTGATCAACCGCCATTCACCCGGTTCCGTGTAGACGACGCCAGCGGCATCGTATTCGCTGGCACGGCGGATCAATTCGCCAGTG
>PUNR01000164.1 GCA_003551805.1 Loktanella sp. | reverse complement strand
TTTCAAACAGCGTTGAGACAATAATGACCAAGTGCGCCCTAACTTACCGGCGCGCCCCGCCCTATAACCTCAGAATTTCTTCTTACCGCCCTCCGAAACTTCCCGCCGTTCCCGACATTCCATCCCGTCCTGCGCCCCGCCATCCGCATCGCTGCGCCGCCGGTGAGGGGGGTTCTACGGTTAGTACCAACAACCCGCAACCCCCTTTTTGAAGAATTTGTGACTCCGGATGCATTTTTTTCGTACCGTGCTGTCCAGTTTCGCCATCGCCTTAAAAAATAGGCGGATCACATACTATATATAGCGGCTCAAGGCAGTACAGGCACATGAAGGCCCCGTGGAACCAACGTGATTGATGACGCGTTTGATTGGTTCCGGCTGGAATCACATCCGACTCGTTTCTGATTCCGCGATGCTGCAGCACAGCGCGGCGCGCATCGTCAGCGGCATGTCGTATTTCAGCGGTTTCCCCCCTGCCCTGTCGCTAATTTAAGCCGATACAATCGCCAGTCTGCGCACTGGCCCATATCACCAGCGCGAATCCCGCGCGAAGCGAGGTAGGATGCTGACCCAAGCCGAAACATTGGACCGCCTGACGGCCCGCCGCGCCAATCATGCGCTGGAACGCACGCTTTATTGTGACGCAGGTGTCTATGAGCACGATCTTGACCAGATCTTCTATCGTGAATGGCTGTTCGCCCTACCATCGCCGACCCTGCCCAAGCCCGGCACTTTTGCCACCCTCCAGATTGGCGCCTATCCTGTGGTGATCGTGCGCAGTGCCGACGGGATGGTGCGCGCCTTTCATAATGTCTGCCGGCATCGCGGCCAAAGGCTTTGTGCGACAACGACAGGTGCAGCGCCCAATCTGGTCTGTCCCTATCACCAGTGGACCTACGGTCTGGACGGCAAGTTGCTATATGCCCGCGACATGGGCGACGGTTTCGATCCGGCAGAGCACGGTTTGAAAAAGGTCCATTGCGTCGACCTGGGTGGGATGGTCTTTGTCTGTCTGGCTCAGGTGCCGCCGCCCATCGCCGAACTGGCCAAGCAGCTGACCTCTTTCCTTGCCCCCTCTGGCCTCAAAGATGCCAAGGTTGCCCATAGTTCGACCATCGTGGAAAAGGGCAACTGGAAGCTGGTGATCGAGAACAACCGCGAATGTTACCATTGTTCGGGCTCACACCCGTCACTTTGCCGGACCTTCTCGGACAATCCCAAATTCGCCGCTATGTCCGGCCCGAACGAGGCCAGCGCCGATATCTTGGGACATTGGCAGCGGTGCGAGGCAGCGGGTCTGCCGTCACGCTTTACCCATGCGGACGATATGCAATGGCGCCTGGCCCGGGTGCCGCTGCTGAACAATGCCGAAAGCTATACAATGTCGACCAAGGCTGCGGTTGCCCGCCGCATGGGTGCGATGCCGTTCAATGACGCAGGCACACTTCTATTCTACCACTATCCAAACACTTGGAACCATTTTCTGGGCGATCACGCGATCACCTTCCGTGTGCTACCAATCTCGCCCACCGAAACCGAAGTCACCACAACATGGCTGGTGCACAAAGATGCAGTCGAAGGGGTGGATTACGATCTTCAAACCCTGACCGAGGTTTGGTTGAACACCAATGACGAAGACCGTCAGGTGGTCGAGGAAAACCAGAAAGGCATCCTGTCGCCCGCCTATGAACCCGGCCCATATTCCCCCATTCAGGAAGAAGGCGTGATTCAGTTCATCGACTGGTACGCTGGCCTGATGACAAGACGGCTGACGCCACCATCGGCCTTGGCGGCGGAATAAGTTGATGCAGAAAAGGATCAGCAGCACCGCCCCTTGGCGCGATGATGAATATCTGGAATGCGTCATGGTCATCCCAGAGGCACCCGATGTCGCCACTTTCGCATTCCGCGCGCCATCAGGCGCATGGTTCGACTATGAGCCGGGGCAGTTCCTGACACTCGACCTGCCAGTGCCAGGTCAATCGGTGCAGCGCACCTATACAATATCTTCCAGCCCCTCGCGGCCCCTCTCGATCTCGGTCACGGTCAAGGCGCAAAAGGATTCGATCGGCACCCGCTGGATGCTGGACCACCTGCGCCCGGGTATGAAAATCAAGGCCTATGGTCCTGCGGGGATCTTCAGCTTCCATCGCGCACCTGCCGACAAATATCTGTTCATCTCCGCAGGCTCCGGCATCACCCCGATGATGTCGATGACGACATGGGCCTGGGACAGCGGCGACATGCCCGATATCGTCTTTGTCCATGCCGCCCGCCGCCCGTCCGAGATCATCTTCCGCGAAAGGCTGGACCAGTTCGCCAATCGCGTGCCGGGGCTGCAACTGCGCTACACGGTCAAGGACCCAGACCCGTTCCGCGTCTGGCACGGCTATCACGGACGGCTGAACCAGATCATGCTGGGGCTAATGGCCCCCGATTATCTGGACCGCGAGGTGTTCTGCTGCGGCCCCGAACCTTTCATGCAGGCGGTGCGCGACATGCTTAACGCGCTTGGCTATGACATGGACCGCTATCATCAGGAAAGCTTTCAGGCCCCCGTCGAAAAAGCCGCCGATGCGCCTGAAATCAACGATGTCACACCTGACGCAGAGACGCGGGCGCAAATCAGCTTCACAGCCTCCGGCGTCGTCGCCGCCTGTGCGGAAACCGACACGGTACTGGCAGTCGCGCGCGCCAACGGGCTGAATATCCCCTCGGGCTGCACCTTCGGGCTGTGCGGCACCTGCAAGATCCGTAAAACCGCAGGCGAGGTGCATATGGTCCATAATGGCGGCATCTCGGACGAGGATATCGCTGACGGCTATATCCTTGCCTGTTGCTCACATCCGCTGGGGCGCGTCGAAGTCGCTATCTGACATTCTTATTTCGCCAAATACTCCGGGGTGAGGCGCGCCAGCGCCGAGGGGCGGCGCCCCTTTTTTGCGGCAAAGCCGCAAAGGCTCCGCCGGGGATATTTGGGCTCGGACGATGGGGGTGCGCGGTTATTCCGCCGCGAGTGCCGATTTGGGCTGCGGTACGTAATTCAGCACGGGGCCAA
>PUNR01000248.1 GCA_003551805.1 Loktanella sp. | reverse complement strand
GCGCGGTCCGGTGGCGCGTTTATCGGTTGTTCCAACTATCCCGAATGCCGCTACACCCGCCCCTTCGGGCCGCCCGATCCAGAGGCAGAGAAATCCGCGATCCCGCCCGATGGCAAGTTGTTGGGCACCGAAGGCGGCGAGGATATCCGCATTTTCAAAGGCCGCTTTGGTCCCGACGTCCAGCGTGGTGTCACCAGCGAGGAGAACCCAAAACCTGACCGCACCGGCGTGCCACAAGGATGGGAGCCCGAGGAACTGGATCTGGAACAGGCGCTGCGGCTTCTTGAACTGCCCCGCCCCATCGGTCCGCACCCTGAAGACGGCATCATGGTCTGGGCCAATATCGGGCGTTATGGCCCCTATCTCAAACATGCACCCAGCACATCGGACCGTGGCGGCACCAATGCCAACCTTGATGGCATAGACGAGGTCTGGACCGTCGGCATGAACCGCGCGGTGCAATTGTTGGCCGAAAAGGTCGCATCACGCGGCGCGCGCGGTAAAGCCGCCGTGCCGATCCGTGAATTGGGCGATCATCCGCAAGCTGGCGGGCCGGTCAATATCTATGACGGCAAATATGGCCCTTACGTGAAATGGGACAAAATCAACGCCACGATCCCCGACACGATCACGCCTGACGATCTGACGCTGGCACAAGCGATCGACCTGATCGATGAACGCGCCGCGAAAGCGGGCAAGAAAAAGCCATCGGCGAAGAAAGCAGCGGCCAAGAAGCCCGCCGCAAAAAAACCTGCTGCCAAAAAACCGGCCGCGAAAAAGCCCGCAACACGCGCGAAAAAGGCAAGCTGACTGATTGCGGCGCTGCATTGCAGCGCCGCGATTGACTTTGCCGTCCCTGCGCGACAGTTTCGCATTGAACTGGATGAGGGGAGCAGGATGAAAAAGGTTTACGGATCGGCGTCAGAGGCGCTTGATGGGCTTTTGTTCGATGGCATGTTCATCGCTGCAGGGGGGGTCGGCCTGTGTGGTATCCCTGAATTGTTGTTGTCAGCGATCAAGGATGCAGGCACCAAGGACATGACTTTTGCGTCGAATAATGCAGGTGTCGATGATTTCGGTATCGGAATTCTGCTGCAGACCCGGCAGGTCAAAAAGATGATTTCGTCCTATGTCGGGGAAAACGCCGAATTCATGCGGCAGTATCTGTCAGGCGAACTGGAACTGGAATTTAACCCGCAAGGCACGCTTGCCGAACGCATGCGCGCCGGCGGCTGCGGTATTCCGGGGTTCTACACCAAAACCGGCGTTGGCACGGTCATCGCCGAAGGCAAGGAACACAAGGATTTCAACGGCCAGACCTATATTCTGGAAGAAGGCATTTTTGCCGACCTGTCCATCGTGAAAGCCTGGAAAGCCGATGAAACCGGCAATCTGGTGTTCCGCAAGACCGCGCGCAACTTCAACCCGCCCGCTGCGATGTGCGGCAAGGTCTGCGTGGTCGAAGTGGAAGAGATCGTGCCGACAGGCAGCCTTGACCCCGACCATATCCATCTGCCCGGTATTTATGTGCACCGGATCATTCAGGGCACACATGAAAAGCGGATCGAACAGCGCACCACGCGCAAACGGGAGGATGCATAATGCCCGCACAAATCAAAGGTTGGGATCGCAACCAGATGGCTGCGCGTGCGGCCGAAGAACTGGAAGATGGCTGGTATGTGAACCTCGGTATCGGGATTCCCACGCTGGTGGCCAATTATGTCGGCGACAAGGACATTACCCTGCAATCGGAAAACGGGATGCTGGGCATGGGCCCCTTCCCGTTCGAAGGTGACGAAGACCCAGACCTCATCAATGCCGGCAAGCAGACGATCACCGAACTCAAGCGCACCGCCTATTTCGACAGTGCCACGTCCTTTGGCATGATTCGTGGCGGCAAGATTGCTGCGGCGATCCTTGGCGCGATGGAAGTTTCCGAAAACGGCGATCTGGCGAACTGGATGATTCCCGGCAAGCTGGTCAAAGGCATGGGCGGCGCGATGGATCTGGTTGCTGGCGTTGGCCGCGTGATCGTCGTGATGGATCACACCAACAAGCACGGCGAATCAAAAGTGTTGCAAAGTTGCACCCTGCCGCTGACCGGTCAGGGCGTCGTTAACCGGATCATAACCAATCTTGGTGTATTGGATGTGGTTGAGGGCGGATTGCGAATCGTCGAATGCGCCGATGGCGTGACCGAGGATGAATTGCGCGCAGCGACACTGGCGACCATCGTTTAGGGAATATCCACCGGCCAAAGTAAAAACCTTCCCCGCGGGGAAGGTCCTTGGGCCGGTCACAGCTAGGTCAAAACCTTCCCCGCGGGGAAGATTCCAGCCGGCCCCGTGATCCGCAGCGGCGTTCAGATCCCGTTCACATTGAACACGCAGGCATCGGTAATCAATTCTGGTGGCGTACGGCACAGCCCTTTGGCGACCTGCCATGCGGCCAGAACCTTGGGCACGTAATCCAGCGTTTCGGCAAATGGCGGCACACCGCTATGGCGCTGCACGCTGCCTTCACCTGCATTATATCCGGCCAGTGCCAGCACCGGGTCGTTGTTATACCGGTTCAGCAACCACGCCAGATAGGCCACACCACCCTTGATATTCTGGCCAGCGTGCATGGAATCGGTCACACCAAACCGGCTGGCTGTCGCTGGCATCAATTGCATCAGACCCTGCGCGCCAGCACTGCTGACCGCATTGGTCCGGCCAGCGCTTTCAACAGAAATTACCGCAAGCACAAGGGCGGGGGATACATTCGTCCCGACCGTTTCGCGCAAAATGTCCAACCCATGCGCGCTGGCGATATTCTGCAAGGATTGCAGGCGCGGCGCGGGAATGCCTTGGCCTGACGGTGGGTTGTTGATCCGGTTGATCGCCAGTTGCAAACGCGCGGGGCTGGCATCGGCCAGCGAGGATGGAACCGCATCCCAGAACCAGCCGAAGCCCGCACGCGGCCGCGGCATGGCAAGTGGTGCGGCAACAGTTTCGACCCGCGGCTCTGCATAGACGGGTCCGCGGCGGGGGGCGTTGGGATCAATCTGCACTGTAATCCGGCCCGTAGTCTGGCCCG
>PUNR01000368.1 GCA_003551805.1 Loktanella sp. | reverse complement strand
CCAAAAACCTTGCAGGGATTTGGCCTCACCTGCAGCCCCAAATGAAGCCAATGTCGGCTATCTTGCGGAGCTTGGATTTGGCGGCTGCGTCGGTAACAGTTTGTTTGGCGACTGGCCGCCTTTCCACTTTGCTACAAATGCATTGCCGCAACGTCACAGTCCGCTCCCCGCCCAACTTGTATGTGGCTGCCCATACAGAAAGTGGGCAGATAAGGCTCAAATCGATCCAGTATTTGGAGTTAACGCGGTGTTATTGATGATGGTATGGTGATGCTGTGTTCAATCAGTTGACCAGGACAAGTTCCAAGTACGGTCCAAGCCGTACTTCTCATTGGTTCCAAAATTACCAAGCAAAGCGTCTACAAATCTAGGGGCGCCTCAGCTTTCACCTGTTCGGGTGTGCGGAAAACATGGATTGATTCTTCAGTCACGGCCGGTAGCGAAACATTCTGATCGCTTCCGGTTGCTGCCAGAACTCTGTGCTGATCGGAGCGTACTGGATGAGACGTTAACGGGCCCTTGCAGCCCTCGCTGTTGCGTTTGTAGCGGTTGGCGGCTCGGTGATGGTGATGCAAAAACCGGCATCGGCGCAGGGGAGCCTGACGCTGGCATCGCCATCGGGGCAAATGCTGGCCAATGATAAAACCGTTTTGCTGGTTGATATCCGCACGCCGGAAGAATGGCAGTAAACTGGGGTGATCTCGGGCGCGCTTTTGGTGACCTATGCGGATGCTGAAAGTTTTCTGCAAACGGTGTCGCCCTATTTGCAGCCGGGGCAAAGCATTGCGTTGATCTGTCGGTCAGGCAACCGGACGTCCCAAGCGGCGCGGCAGATTGCCGCAAGCGCTGACGTGCCGGTCGTGGACATTGCGGGCGGGATGTTGCGCGTTTTAGGCGAAGGATATCAGCCAGTGGCGCCTTCTGCGGCGCAAGGCTGTATGATTTGCTGAATGCGGGGGCTGCTTGCAACCTGACACAGTTCGGCCCTTTGCCGCGGATCGCGCCGTTTTGACCTTGGCAAGGCGGTCGGTACTGGTCAAAAGCCACTCATGATGCAAAGCCCCTTCCGTTACTTCTGGAACCATTTCCGTTACATTCCGCTGCTGTCTGTACTGACAGTGTCACGTGCCCGCAGGTTTGAGAAACGGTCGCGTGCGCTGGGAAATGCCGTGGGCTTTGTGCTGCGCTGGTTTCCCCCGGCGCGCTGGCGGTTTGAACGTGAAGTTCTGCGCGTGTTCCCCGACATGCCGCATAAGAAACGTGTGCAGCTGGGCCATGCGATGGGGTGCGCCATGGGGCAGACCCTGTTTGAAATCTATCACTGCGCCGAATTTCAGGCACGTCAGGATAAGTTTCACGCCATTGGCCCCGGGCTGGCCGCGCTCGAGGCTGCGCGTGATGCGGGCAAAGGTGCGCTGATCGTATCGGGGCACTTCGGCCAGTGGGAAGCGGTGCGCGCCGTGCTCAAGGCGCGCGACATGGAAACCGGTGCGATCTACCGGCGCCAACCCAACCCTCATTATCAACGCCGCTTGCGCGCCGGGATCGAGGCGGGCGGCATGCCCATTCTGGAAACCGGACGCACTGGCACGAAATCCCTGATCCGTCATTTGCGCGACGGCGGGTTTATGGCGATCCTGCTGGATGAAAAGCACCCCGAAGGCATGGCGCTGCCGTTTCTGGGTCATCCTGCGCTGACATCACTTGCCGCGGCTGAACTGGCGCTGAAATACGATCTGCCGATGGTGCCGTCATATGGTTTGCGCCGCGCGGATGGCGAAAACTTTGATGTCATATTCGAAGATCCGATCCCCCATACCGATGCCGTCACGATGACGCAGGCCTTCAACGACAGTCTGTCAAAGCGCATTCTGGCCAACCCTGATCAATGGTATTGGATGCTGCGCCGCTGGAATGCGCCACGCGCCTGATTGTCGAAAACTTTGCGCGATACACCCGCGGCCGGCCTGATTAAAATTCGACATAGCTATACGGGGGTATTTGATGCATGATGCCCCCAGCCAGACCGACCAGGAACTTTTCCCATGACGCTTGCCGTCCCGAACATGAAGACATGTGCGGATTGCCCAATCCGATACAATGCTGTCTGTTCCAAATGCGAACCCGACGAAATCGACCGTTTGGAACAGATCAAATATTACCGGTCCTATGCGGCCGGACAGACGGTGTTCTTTGCCGGTGATCCGTTGGAATTCGTCGGGTCGATCGTGTCGGGTGTCGCAAGCCTGACGCGCACAATGCCGGACGGTCGGGTGCAGATGGTGGGGCTTCTGCTGCCTGCCGATTTCATGGGGCGCCCCAACCGCGACACGATCGAGACTGATATTGTCGCCGAAACCGACCTGATGCTGTGCTGTTTCCGGCGTAAACCATTTGAAAAGCTGATCGAACATACCCCGCATGTCGGCCAGCGCTTGCTGGAAATGACGTTGGACGAACTGGACGCCGCGCGTGAATGGATGCTGGTCCTTGGTCGCAAGACGGCCCGCGAAAAGATCGCGTCGCTGCTTTATATGATTGCTACGCGGATGGTGAAGCTCAAGCCTGGTGAAGAACAGAAAGTGTCTTTCATCCTGCCTATCACGCGCGAAACCATGGCCAATTACCTTGGCCTCACGATCGAAACTGTCAGCCGCCAGATGTCGGCACTGAAAAAAGACGGTATCATCAGTTTCGAGGATCGCCGCGACATCAAGGTGCCTGATCTGGAAGGCCTCAAGGCAGAGACCGGCGAGGATGTCTATTAGGTCAGTGCCGTAGGTCGGGGTTTACCCCGACCGTCCGCAAGCGCAGGCAGGTTGAACCCCGCCCTACGTTTTATCGCGACATCAGGATCGGGCGGTCTGCCTGTTCCAGCAAGCTGCGAGTGGCACCACCAAACACCGCTTCGCGCAAACGGGAATGGCCGTAGGCACCGCTGACGATCAGTTGCGCGCCGACCTCGCGCGCGCGGCGCAGCAGGATTTCACCCACATGCGGTTCGGTTTTGGCCAGCACTGCGACTTCTGACCTTGTGCCGTGGCGCATCAGATATTGCGCCATCGCCCCGCCCGGATCGGACCTGTCAGCGGCATGCATCGGCGGGTCGATG
>PUNR01000018.1 GCA_003551805.1 Loktanella sp. | reverse complement strand
GACGGCCTGCCGATTACGCCTATTCCTTCGACATCGCGCGCGAGGCGGGGATTCCGCTGACCTGTCACGCGGGTGAATGGGGTGGGGCGGCGATGGTGGCCGAAACGATCCGCGACCTTAAGGTGACGCGCATCGGCCATGGCATCGGCGCGATTGATGATGCAGATCTGATCCGCGATATCATCGACCGCGACATCGTGCTGGAGGTGTGCCCCGGATCTAACGTCGTCTTGCAGGCTGTGCCGGATTGGCAAAGCCACCCTATTGCAAGGCTGCGCGATGCGGGTGTGAAAGTCACTGTGTCCACCGATGACCCGCCGTTCTTTCATACGACGATGACCGCCGAATACGAGATGCTGCACCGTACATTCGGCTGGGACGAAGCCGATTTTGCAGCGATCAACCAAACCGCCCTTGCCGCCGCCTTTTGCGACGATGCCACCCGCGCCCGTGTGGCCAAACGACTGGAGCCTGCCCGATGAACGACCACGTCACCCATGTTACCCACCCTTTGGTGCAGCACAAACTGACGCTGATGCGGCAGAAAGATACCTCGACCGCGTTGTTCCGGCAATTGCTGCGCGAGATCAGCCAGTTGCTGGCCTATGAGGTGACGCGCGACCTGCCCATGACCACACGCCGGATCGACACACCGTTGCAGCCGATGGATGCGCCGGTAATCGACGGCAAGAAGCTGGCGCTGGTGTCGATCCTGCGGGCAGGCAACGGGTTACTTGACGGAGTGCTGGAACTGATCCCGTCTGCGCGGGTCGGATTTGTCGGGCTTTACCGCGATGAAGAAACGCTGCAACCTGTGCAGTATTACTTCAAAGTCCCGACCGAGCTGGAGGACCGTCTGGTGATTGCCGTCGATCCGATGCTGGCAACGGGCAATTCATCGGTCGCGGCGATTGATTTGCTGAAAAAGGCCGGGGCCACGAATATCCGGTTTTTGTGCCTGCTGGCCGCACCCGAAGGCATCGCGCGGATGAAAGAGGCACATCCCGATGTGCAGATCGTAACGGCAGCGATTGACAGCCACCTGAATGACAAAGGGTATATCGTGCCGGGACTGGGCGACGCGGGTGACCGGATGTTCGGGACCAAGTAGCCATAGCGATTGCAGATATTCTGCAAGGAAATCCATTCACTATCGTTCAGCACTGGTGGCGTTTGCTGGCCTTCCAGCGGGTCGCGGCCAAGGTCGGGCAGGGTGCCTGTGCGCTGTTGGGCAAGGACCTGATAAGGGCGGTGCGGCAGGTTCGCTGTTTGAAATGCACGGCGCAATTCAGATGCGCTGGCCTGTGCTGCGGGTGCCGCCAGCCTGTCGTCAGCATGACGCTGCAAGACATCGCGCGGGATGTCGCCGCTGGTCAAAAGACCGACAGTCGTCGTTAGCCCCGCCTCTTTCAGGACCGGTTCCAGTGTATCCCCACCACTGATAGCAGTGCGGCTGGCCAGCACAAAACCGGCGACGGCGGCAGGATCGTCTGCCGATTGCAGCAAACCTGCGTCAAGAATAATCAAACCGCCCGGCACGGCCAGTGCGCCTTGTGCCAGTTCGGGGACCACGACGATATTTAACGGGGTGCCGGTACCGAATACCCGCGCGGCCATCTTGCCTGCGGCGGCTTGTGCTGTGGTGTCGCGGCAGACCGGACCTGTTCTGGTCTGGACATGGGCCAGAATGGTCGCGCCAATCTCGACCCGTTTGGACAAAGGCACGACCGCGAGCGTTTGCCGCATGAGCGCACCCGGCAGCCAGAACACGGCGAGCGCCAGCGTGGTTGCGATGACCCCCGCGGTGATCCAGTGGCGCAGTTTGCCGGGCTGAGGGCGTGCCTTGACCAAGGCTTTGCGCACCTCTTCGATCGCGTCGATCATGATTTCGTCTGCGATTTCAAGCTCTTCACTGGCTTCGGTATCTGGGGCATAGACCGCAGGCCGCTCGTTCGGGTTCAGCCGGATCAGCGCGGGGAGTGACCAGTGAGTCAATGGGCGGGACGCGCCGTCAGCGATCACCAATGTGGCGTCACCGAATGAAATCGTGACCTGCTGGCGCTGTTGATCCGGGCCGGGCCGCCATAGCCCGTCACTTTCCAACCGCACATATCGATCTAGTGCTGTCATCTGCCCCAATTGCCCTTTTTCGCCACTCTATGCGGGCAAGCACAGGTTGTCATGCCTGAAAGATACTTGGGCAAAGCCATGCGCGGCAGTACGTGAAAAGGGGCGCAACCGGTTCCCCGGATGCGCCCCATTTTGTCAGGCTGCTTTGGCGGATTTGTCAAAGCGTTTGTAGAATTCATGGCCTTTGTCGGCCATGTCGCGCAGCAGGTCTGGTGTTTTGAACCGGTCACCGAATTCTTCGGTCAACTGGTCGCAACGTTCTGCTGCATAAGGCGCGCCGATGATGTCCAGCCAGCTGAACGGCCCACCCGACCACGGCGCAAAGCCCCAGCCGAGGATGGCGCCGACATCGCCTTCGCGGATGTCTTCCAGAACGCCTTCTTCCAAAGCGCGCACCGCTTCCAGTACCTGCGCGAACAGCAGGCGGTGCTGCACGGTGACCAGATCGGGTTGTTCGTCGGCAACCGGGTATTGCGCGGCCAAGCCTTCCCACAGCCCTTGGCGCTTGCCCTTGTCATCGTAGGCATAGAAACCGGAATTGGATTTGCGGCCCAGACGGTCCTGATCGGCCATCCAGAATAGCACCTCGTCCACCTCGCCATCGGGGTAGGCGTCGCCCATGGCGGCGCGGGTCGCCTTGGCGATTTTCACGCCAAGGTCGATGCTGGTTTCATCGACCAATTGCAGCGGACCGAGCGGCATGCCGACCAGTTTGGCGGCATTTTCGATCAGGGCGGGGGAGACCCCTTCCTTCACCATGCGGATGCCTTCGTTGATGTACGGAATGATGCAGCGGTTGGCGTAGAAGAACCGCGCATCATTGACCACAATCGGCGTCTTGCGGATCTGGCGCACGAAATCGAGCGCCTTGGCCACGGCCACATCACCGGTTTCCTTGCCCTTGATGATTTCCACCAGCAGCATCTTGTCCACGGGGGAAAAGAAGTGGATGCCGATGAAATTCGCCGGATCGTTGCTGGCTTT
>PUNR01000266.1 GCA_003551805.1 Loktanella sp. | reverse complement strand
CAATGCAGGCAAATGAGATCATCATGTCCAACAAAGTCTCCGAAGCTGGCGCAAGTCGTGGCTTGACCGCACTGGTCGAACCCGGGTTTCGCGCGTTTCCGGTTCAAGGCAGAATCGCGTCGGGCTTTGGCGGGCTGCAACCCGATGACCGTATTGACGTATACTGGACAGGGCGTCTGCGCGATGGCCGCGAAGTCACGAATCTGATTAAATCCGGCGTTCAGATCATCGCCATCATCGGTGAAGGCAACTCCGCTAACGTCATCGTACAGGTCACGCCCGAAGAAGTGGCGCTTTTGACGCAGGCGCAGAATTCGGGGCAATTGACCCTCGCGCTGGTGGGTACGGGTGATGTGGAAGTGACCGGTCCGGTTACGATCGACAATTCTGCGCTGACGGGTGAACAGGATGCCGTGGCCGCCCCTGCCCCTGTCGTGGAAGAGGCGCGGCGTTGTTTTGTGACCCAGCGCAGCGGTACGACCCGCACGCAGGTCGAGATCGAATGTTCTGACTGAATTACCAAGCAGCATTGCGCTAACGCTAAGCATACTGGCTAAGTGTTGCGCAATATCCTCATTCAAGGTGCTGTTTAAGATATTGATAATTGTAATGAATGCGGGTCTGGCGCATGATCCCCGCAACGTGGGCAAAAAGACCCTATGGTTTAGGCGTGATCGGAGAGGCAGGTCACTATGTATGACAAAAGATTTTTAAAGGCGGTTGTGGCGGGTTTGACCCTGTCTTTGACAACCATGGCGCCAACGATAGCACCGGCAGAAGCGTTGCGTGTTTTGCGCGGCGCCGCGTCAAGCGCGCTGGACGTACCGATGAACCGTGCCGTCGTCGTCGAAAGCGACACACCGTTCACCGAATTGTCGATCGCAAACCCCGGGATCGCTGATATTTCGTCCTTGTCTGACCGTACGATTTACGTGCTGGGCAAGGAACCGGGTCGCACGACGCTGACCCTTTTGGCTGCCGATGGCCGCCTGATCACCAATGTAGAGGTGCATGTCACCCCCGACATGGCTGAGTTCAAAGAACGCCTGACCCAGATCCTGCCCGGCGAGAACATCGAAGTCCGTACGGCAAATGACGGAATCGTGCTGTCTGGCACGGTCAGTTCCATCGCGCGTCTGGACCGCGCGCTTGATCTGGCACAGCGCTATGCGCCTGACCGCGTGTCCAATCTGATGTCGGTCGGTGGCACCCAGCAGGTGATGCTGCGTGTCCGCTTTGCAGAAATGCAACGCTCTGTCAGCAAGGCGCTGTCGTCGTCGCTGGCGCTTGGCGGTCCGTCGCTGCAAAATAACCGCTCGGTCCGTGGCGGGACGAATACCACCGTGGGTGATGGCGGTATTGCCGGTGCATTGGCCAATGCCGTGCCCGGTGCCAATGCCAATGCCGGTGCGTTCCTGTTCGGCTTTAACGCCGGCGGGGTCGAGGTTGGTTTGCTTCTTGAAGCGCTCGAATCGCGCGGCGTTGTGCGGTCTTTGGCTGAACCGAATCTGACCGCGCTTAGCGGACAAGAGGCGACATTTCTTGCCGGTGGCGAATATCCTGTGCCGGTCCAATCGGGCGACGGCAACATCACGGTCGAGTATAAGCCATTCGGTGTTGAACTGAACTTTACCCCCCGTGTGATCGACGGTGACATCATCAACCTTGAACTGGTTGCGGCTGTTTCTGCGATTGATCCGTCCAACAGCTTTTCATCAAACGGGTTTCAGGTGAATGCCTTTAGCCGCCGTGAAACATCAACCACCGTGGAAATGCGCGATGGTGAAAGTTTCGCAATCGCGGGCCTTTTGTCGGACGATTTTTCAAACCTGTCCGGTCAGGTGCCGTGGCTGGGTGACGTTCCGATCTTGGGCGCCCTGTTCCGCAGCGCCGAGTTTTCACGCCGCCAGACCGAGCTTGTGATTATCGTCACCCCGCATCTGGTATCACCGACGCGCGGCACTGCACTGGCCTTGCCAACGGATCGCGTGCGTCCACCAAGCGAAAGCGACCTGTTCCTGTTTGGCCGCGTTTCAGCCAGCAACGCGCCTTCGCGTGGTGGCGCGGGGGAAGTGGCGCGTCAGGACTTTAGCGGGTCCTACGGTTATGTAATGGACTAATGGACAGGGTCATGGCGATGAAATCATATCTGACATCGGCCGTTGTTGCCGTTACTCTTTCTGCTTGTGGCCCATCGGGCAGCAGCTTCTTTACAGAGGCAGGTTCAGAACTGGATCAAGGCAATTTTGGCAATGCGACCCAGAATAATGCCATGGTCCATTCCAGCCCGCAGAATTACACGATCGACCTTGCCCGCAGGTTTGCGGGTGAAGTCGACACCATGGTGAATTTCGAATTCGATTCGACAGTGCTTGACGCAAGCGCGCAAGCCACGCTGCGCCAGCAGGCTGACTGGATCAGACAATTCCCTGAAGTACGGTTCAAAGTCTTCGGCCATACCGACCTTGTCGGCAGTGAAGCCTATAACCGCAATCTGGGGCTACGCCGTGCACAGGCGGTTGTCGCGTTTCTTGCAACGCAAGGCATCGGTCGCGACCGGTTGGAAGCTGTCGTGTCCTTCGGCCAAACCCAACCCTTGATCCCGACACCTGACCCCGAACGCCGCAACCGTCGGACTGTTACCGAAGTATCGGGATTTGTTGAAAACAATCCGATGCTTCTGAATGGCAAATATGCCGAGGTAATTTTCCGCGAATATATTGTCAGCGCAGCACCTCAAACAGGGGCGACACAGACAACGATTACGACCGGGGCTGGCGGCTAAGGGATGGCATAAGCCTTGTGCCAATGGATATTGGCATAGGGTTTGGGTCACTTTTTTAACGATATTGTCATCGATTTTTGTATAGTGTCGATGGTCTTGCCCAACTGTCGACACGATTACGGCTTTAACCTTGAAGTCAGGCCGACGGTGTCGGTAGATTCTGCGTCACCATAGGGCGAGGCCGGGTAAAATTGATTGAGGGACCAAGTAAATGAGCACGCGCCCCGTCGTACAACACGACCCGCTTCCGATTGTCGCCTGCACCATCAGCAGGGATGTGCAACTTTTTGATCTGTTGATCGAAGATATGGAAACGGCGCTTGGTGCGGCTT
>PUNR01000072.1 GCA_003551805.1 Loktanella sp. | reverse complement strand
CCGCAGTTTCGAGCGTACGACAAAAGTGCCCGCAAGGCTGGCGGCAGAGCTTGCGCAGACCACATCGCTGGCGCACCGTGTTTGGGCAAAGGCGCGGGCGGCTGAAGATGTGGCCGCTTTCTTGCCGATGCTGCAAAAGGTGCTGGATTTGCGCCGCGAAGAGGCGGCAGCGATTGCCGGCAATACCGACCCTTATGATGCGCTGCTGGATGATTACGAACCGGGTGCGACCGGCGCCAGCCTGAGCGCGATGTTCGCCGCCTTGCGCCCGCGGCTGGTGGCCCTGCGCGAGGCCGTGCTGGACCAACCGCAGCCCGCCCCCTTGCAAGGTCAGTTTGACGAGGCAGGGCAACTGGCCTTGTCACAGAAACTTGCGCAGGCCTTTGGCTATAATCTGGACAATGGCCGGATCGACAAAGCCGTGCATCCGTTTTCGGCGGGCTCTGGTCTTGATGTGCGGATCACGACGCGCACCAACCCTGCGGATCCGTTCAATTGCTTTTATTCCACCATCCACGAGGTCGGCCATGCCGCCTATGAACAAGGGATCGACCATGCGCATTTGCTGACCCCCTTGGGTGCAGGCGTGTCGATGGGAGTGCATGAAAGCCAAAGCCGGATTTACGAAAACCAGCTGGGCCGCAGCCGTGCTTTTACAGGCTGGCTATATGGTCAGATGCGCGACCAGTTCGGCGATTTCGGAGTTGCGGATGAAGATGCGTTTTACGCCTGCGTCAACCGTGTGACTGACGGGTTCATCCGCACCGAAGCGGACGAGTTGCAATATAACCTGCATGTCCTGCTGCGGTTCGATCTGGAACGCGCGTTGATTTCCGGCGATCTGGCCGTCAGCGATCTGGAGGCTGCGTGGAACGACCGTTTTGTCGCTGATTTCGGTTTTGCGGTGGACAAGCCGTCCAACGGCGTTTTGCAGGATGTGCATTGGTCTGAAGGGTTATTCGGCTATTTCCCGACCTACACGTTGGGCAATGTTTATGCCGGATGCCTGCATCAGGCATTGCGTTCAGCGCTGCCGGATCTGGATGATGATCTGGCGCGCGGGGATACATCGCGGGCGACAGGCTGGTTGCGGGCGAACCTGCAGCAATATGGCGGCCTGCGCACTCCGGTTGAAACCATCACCCATGCGGCAGGGATCGTGCCGCAAGAGGCGCCCTTGCTGGATTATCTGGAAGCCAAGTTTTCCGCGATTTACGGGATTTGAAGAACTTTTATGCGCGCCGCGCGGGGATATTTAGGCTCGGACGATGACATTAGAGATGGATATCGCGGCATTGCACCGCTTTGTGGCGCAGCAATTTGTGCAAGTGAAAGATGATTTCGTGGTCGAGGCGCTGGCGCCCGGCGCGATCACCGTGGCTATGGATGTCGGCGCGCGCCACCTGCGGCCGGGCGGCACGGTGTCGGGGCCTGCGATGTTCGCACTGGCGGATGTCACCGCATATCTGCTGATCCTTGCGCATATCGGGCCAAAAGCGCTGGCTGTTACTACCAATTGCAGCCTTGATTTCATGCGCAAACCTGCCGCAGGCCAGCCCTTGCTGTGTGAAGGGCGGTTGCTGAAGTTGGGCAAGTCACTGGCTGTGGTTGACGCGCTGATCCACAGCGCGGGTCAGGACGGTGCCGTGGCGCGGGCATCTTTGACCTATTCCTTGCCAAAATGATGGGGTATTATAGTACCTAATTTGCAAGTCATTGTTTTTGAGTGTTTAATTCGGATAAAGCCTGCTTGACGCGGCAAGTGCGGGGCTTATAAGCCACCTATCCGAATGACCGTGGCGTGATGCCACCCCAAAACTTTGGTGAGATATGAAAACCTTTACCGCTACCCCGGCGGATATCGACAAGAAATGGATCCTGATCGACGCTGAAGGCGTTGTTCTGGGGCGTCTTGCGTCGATCATCGCCATGCGCTTGCGCGGCAAGCACAAGCCATCTTTCACACCGCACATGGATATGGGCGACAATGTGATCGTGATCAACGCCGAGAAAATCCAGATGACCGGTAACAAGCGCGACGAGCGTTATTACTGGCACACTGGCCACCCCGGCGGGATCAAGTCCAAGACCAAGGCAGAAATCCTTGAAGGCAAGCACCCAGAGCGTGTCATCGAGAAAGCCGTTCAGCGTATGCTGCCCGGTGGCAAGCTGTCGCGCCAGCAAATGACCCATCTGCGTATCTTCGCAGGCGCGGAACATGGCATGGAAGCCCAGAAGCCCGAAGTTCTGGATGTTGCATCCATGAACAAAAAGAACACGAGGACCGCATAATGGCCGATCAAGTCAATTCGCTCGAAGAGCTGGGGCAGGTCGCTGAAGGTGTTGAAGCTGCGGCACCAACACCCGTCGCCGCCCCCCGTGAACCCGTCCGTGACGAATTCGGCCGGTCCTATGCCACTGGCAAGCGTAAAGATGCGGTCGCCCGCGTCTGGATCCGCCCCGGTTCCGGCAAGGTCACTGTGAACGGCAAGGAAATGAAAACCTATTTTGCACGCCCCGTGCTGCAAATGATCCTTGCCCAGCCGTTTTCGATTGCCGGTGTCACAGGTCAGTTTGACGTTGTGGCAACTGTCAAAGGTGGCGGTCTGTCCGGTCAGGCCGGTGCGGTCAAGCATGGTGTTTCCAAAGCGCTGCAGCTTTATGATCCATCCTTGCGCCCCGCGCTGAAAGCCGCCGGTTTCCTGACCCGCGACAGCCGCGTTGTGGAACGTAAGAAATACGGCAAGGCGAAAGCCCGTAAGAGCTTCCAGTTCTCCAAGCGTTAAGTTTGGCGATATGGCAAAGAAAAGGCCCGCAAATGCGGGCCTTTTTTACGTTGGGTGGTTATTTTAACACTGGTTTGGTGTTCAGCCTACAAGTGCTTTCTGGTTTTGCTGGTGGCGTTCGGCCATGCGCCGACCCTGCCGGCCTTTGACCAGCGGGCGCGCGCTTTCGATCAAGATATCTGCATTATCGGCACGCAATTCAGGGAAAAGCGTATAGATTTCGGTCACGGCTTCGGCAGGCAGCGCCTTGATACTTTCGGGGCCAGGATACAGGCTTTCGGTTTCGGCACCATTCGACATAACGACTTGATGCTTGTCGAACATGACGTGAAAATATTCCACTTCTGCCAT
>PUNR01000361.1 GCA_003551805.1 Loktanella sp. | reverse complement strand
TGACGACCAACCGCTGACCTATTGGCAGCAGATGGAAATTGCCGTGCGCGAATTGTTGATCGAAAAAGGCGTCACCACCGCCGCCGACATCCACGCCCAGATTGCGCTGATGGATGCACGCAGCCCTGCCAACGGGGCCGCTGTTGTCGCCCGCGCATGGACCGATCCGGATTTTCACGCAGCCTTACTGGATGACGCCGCCGCCGCCAGCCGCAGCATGGGATTCGATATCGGACCCTTGCGGCTGATCGCGGTCGAAAACACCACCGACGTGCATAACGTGATCGTTTGCACGCTGTGTTCGTGCTATCCGCGCAACCTGCTGGGTCTGCCACCCGATTGGTACAAATCCCGCGCCTACCGGTCCCGCACCGTCAAGGAACCACGCAAAGTGCTGGCCGAATTCGGCCTTCACCTGCCCAACAGCACACAAATCCGCGTGCATGACAGCACTGCCGACATGCGCTATATCGTCATTCCGCAACGCCCTGCAGGGACAGATGGCTGGTCAGCCGCCGCACTTGCCAGCCTTGTCACCCGCGACAGCATGATCGGCACGGCGCAGGCACAAGCACCGCAAAACCTGTGACCAAGGATGCGCCCATCACCGGAACGCTGGCCGACCGCAGCGCCGATCTTGCGCTGCGTGCGCTGATCGGCAGCATCAAGCGTTTGCCCTATGACACCCGCGTCCGCTTTATGGGGCGGGCACTGGCACGCGGGATCGCGCCTTTGGCGGGGTATCTGCGCCGTGCCGAAACCCATCTGGCGATGATCTATCCCGACCTGCCAGAGATTGAACGCCACGCGCTGGCCCGCGCCTGTTGCGACAATTTCGGCCGCACCCTGATCGAGAATTATTCATGGCGCGAATTCGGTGCGCGGCTGTCCGGCACCCAGCCGACAGGTGACGGTATCGCAGCGCTGGAACAGGCCGCCAAAGACAAGCGCCCGGTCATCTTTGCCACCGGCCATTTCGGCAATCACGAAGCCCCGCGCCATGTCCTGACGCAAATGGGCTATAATATCGGCGGCCTTTACCGCCCGATGCAGAACGCGTTTTTCAACGCCCATTACGCCAAGACCATGACATCTTGGGGCGGGCCGGTCTTTGCCCAAGGGCGGCAAGGCACGATGGGTTTTGTGCGCCACCTGCGCGGTGGCGGTATGGGCACGCTTTTGTTCGATGTCGCAGCCAAGGGCCCCGCGATCCCGTTTCTGGGCCATCCGGCGCATACGGCCACATCCATTGCCGATATCGCCTTGCGCACCGATGCGTTGGTCATTCCCTATTTCGGGATCAGGCAGGCGGATGGTCTGTCATTTGACATCACTCTGGATGCGCCGGTGCCGCATGGCACCCCGTCAGATATGATGCAGGCATTGACCCGATCACTGGAAACACAGATCGCGCGCAATCCGGCGCAATGGTTCTGGGTGCACCGGCGCTGGAAACCGCGCAAAGACGGTTAACGCAGCTGTGCCGCGCCGACGATCGGGCCGTGACCGCTGGTCTGGATGATGACGACAGCGGGTTCAGGCCCTGTGGTCGTGGCGCTGACCATCAGGGGCGATGTGCCATCCCATTGCCCCAGATCGTCCCACGCCGTGACGACGTTGGCATAATCCAGTTCACGCCCCGCATTTTCGCCGCGTCCGATAGCGACCGTTTGCAAGGCCACATAGCGCACCAATTGCACGTCATATTCACCCGGCTCACCAGCAGGGGCCATGATACGCAGCGTATCGCCGCTACGCGTCAGGTGGACGTCAAACAGGTTGGGCTGGCTGTTATGGGCCTGTATCGCATCCATCACCCGCATCGGGCGCGACCCGATCATCATATCCACACCGCCGACCACCATCTGCGGGGTATAGACCATCTTGGCCTTGGCCGCGCGGGCATAGGCCTGCTGGCGGGCGGTGTTTTCGGGCCGGCCAAAAACATCGACCCAGCCGATATAATCCCAGTAATCGACGTGCAGCGCCAAAGCGATCACATCGTCACGCTCGGCCAGTTCGTGCAGGATTTCATCCGCAGGCGGGCATGACGCGCATCCTTGCGAGGTGAACAGTTCCACCACCACGGTATTGTTCTGGGCAGCCGCCTGTGTCGTGTGGACAAGGCTAAAAAAGGCAATGGATACTAGAAAAAGGCGCATGTTTCATCCCGTATGAGGCTGCCCGAACGGTTTAGGCATATAATCGCGGAAATACCAATCAACCAATTGCGACTACCTGTGTCGCAATGTTTCAGTCATATTTGGGCGATAAAGTGTCAATTGTGTGCAATGGTATACAATTTTTCGCCTGACCCCCTTGATCGGTGTCGGGACTTGGGGCAAAAGCAGCGCAATAGCCTTGCTTTGCATAAGCCACGAAAGGGATAGCCATGACCGTTACAGTCGGCAAAGATACCGCCAAAACCCGCAAGACACTGACCGTAGGGGACCAGTCGGTCGCCTATTATTCCATCCCCGCTGCCGAAGCCGCAGGTTTGGGCGATTTTTCCAAATTGCCAGCGGCACTTAAGGTCGTTCTGGAAAACCTGCTGCGCTTCGAAGACGGCGGTTTTTCCGTATCCGTCGACGATATCAAGGCGTTTTCGGAATGGGCTGACAAGGGTGGCAAGAACCCCCGCGAAATCGCCTATCGCCCTGCCCGCGTGCTGATGCAGGATTTCACCGGCGTCCCCGCCGTCGTTGACCTTGCCGCGATGCGCGACGGGATCAAGGCGCTGGGTGGCGACGCCCAGCAGATCAACCCGCTGAACCCTGTCGATCTGGTGATCGACCATTCGGTGATGATCGACGAATTCGGCAATCCGCGTGCCTTCCAGATGAACGTGGACCGCGAATATGAACGGAACATGGAACGCTACCAGTTCCTGAAATGGGGTCAGAAAGCATTTAAAAACTTCCGCGTTGTGCCACCGGGCACCGGTATCTGCCATCAGGTGAACCTTGAATATCTGGCGCAAACCGTCTGGACCGACACCGACCAGAACGGCGAAATGGTGGCATACCCTGACACATTGGTCGGCACCGACAGCCACACCACCATGGTCAACGGTCTTTCCGTCCTCGGCTGGGGCGTGGGCGGCATCGAGGCCGAGGCCGCGATGCTGGGCCAGCCCGTGT
>PUNR01000038.1 GCA_003551805.1 Loktanella sp. | reverse complement strand
GGCGATTATTGCATGAACGGGATCACCCGCCAAAAGGTCATCGACCTGTGCCGCGCCAACGACATCCCTGTTTTTGAACGCAATTTCAGCCTTGTCGATACTTACAGCGCGGACGAGGCGTTCCTGACCGGCACCTTCGGCGCACAAACCCCCGTCGGCACCATCGACGGGCGGGTCATCGGCACGGGCGAGCTTGGCCCCGTCACGACCCGCCTGCGCGCGCTCTACAAAGACTTGGTCGCCGCATCATGAGGATCGCGATGTGGTCCGGCCCGCGGAACCTGTCGACCGCGATGATGTATGCCTTTGGCAACCGCGCCGATTGCGCGATCTGGGATGAACCGTTCTATGCGCCCTATCTGGCCGCATCCGGCGCCGACCATCCGATGAAGGCCGAGACTATCGCCGCCCATGAAACCGATCCGGTGGTGGTCGCACAGCGCTGCATAGACACTATTCCAGGCGAAAAGCCGCATTTCTACATGAAACACATGCCGCATCAGATGATCGCTGGTTTCCCGCTGGATTGGGCGGCGCAGTGTGTGAATGTGCATCTGATCCGCCATCCCGCCCGCGTGATCGCCAGCTATGGCGCCAAAACCACCCATATGACTTTGCCCGATATCGGCTATCCGCAGCAGGCGGCACTTTATGATCGGCTGGGCGGCGTCGTGATCGACAGCGCCGATATCCGCGCTGATCCCGAAGCGATGCTGCGCAAGCTTTGCGCCGCGATTAATCTGGATTTCGACCCCGCCATGCTGCACTGGCCCGCAGGCCCGAGGGCCGAGGACGGCATCTGGGCCAGCCATTGGTACAACGCGGTGCATCAAAGCACGGGTTTTGCCGGGGCAGAGGGGGATTTGCCGGAACTGGCAGGCGAGGCAGCGCAGCTTTGCCACGATGCCATGCCGTATTACGAAAAACTGGCCGCTGTCAGGCTTTAGCCCTTCAGCAACTCGCCCAGTTTCAGCGCGATGCGGGCGTCGCCGGACACTTTCAACTTGCCCGTCACAACGCCCGTCATTGGGTTCAGCTTGCCTTTGACCAGCTTGGCCAGGTTGTCCTGCGTGATGCGGATCGTGCAATCGGCGGGGCGGTCGACGTTGGACGTCGTGTTGTTCTCCAACACGACAACACCATCATCGCCGCAATCGAATTTCAGCGATCCCTGCAACGGCGCGTGATCGACGCCCCGTTGCAGCATGGCTGTAATTTCCGCCAGTGTCATTTCAGACGCCGTGCGCGCGATGCCAGCAGCTTCAACCGCAAAGCATTCAACTGGATGAACCCTTGCGCGTCCTTCTGGTCATAGGCACCGGCGTCATCCTCGAACGTCACATGCGCTTCTGAATAAAGCGACCGGTCGGACCAACGCGCCACAGTGCTGGCAGAGCCTTTGTACAGTTTCACCCGCACGGTGCCGGACACATGTTCCTGGCTTTTGTCGATCAGCGCCTGCAGCATCTCGCGTTCTGGGCTGAACCAGAAGCCGTTGTAGATCAGTTCGGCATAGCGCGGCATGATGCTGTCTTTCAGATGGCCCGCACCTGAATCCAGCGTGATCTGTTCGATGCCGCGATGCGCCTCTAGCAGGATCGTCCCGCCGGGGGTTTCATAAATCCCGCGCGATTTCATCCCGACAAAGCGGTTTTCGACCAGATCAAGGCGACCAACGCCATGCTTGCCGCCAAGTTCGTTCAGCTTGGTCAGGATCGTCGCGGGCGACATCGCCTCGCCATTGATCGCCACGGCATCGCCACGCTCGAACGTGATTTCCACCATTTCGGCTGTGTCAGGCGCATCTTCGGGTGCGACGGTGCGCTGATAGACGTAATCGGGCGCTTCCTGACCGGGGTCTTCCAGCACTTTGCCTTCGGACGACGTGTGCAGCAGGTTTGCATCGACGCTGAACGGCGCATCGCCGCGTTTGTCCTTGGCGACGGGAATCTGGTTCTTTTCCGCGAATTCAAGCAGCTTCGTCCGGCTGGTCAGATCCCATTCCCGCCAAGGCGCGATCACCTTGATGTCGGGGTTCAGCGCATAGGCGGCCAACTCGAAACGCACCTGATCGTTGCCTTTGCCGGTCGCGCCATGCGCGACAGCATCGGCGCCTTCGATGGCTGCAATCTCGACCAGACGCTTGGAAATCAGCGGGCGTGCGATGGACGTACCCAGCAGATACAGTCCTTCATACAGCGCATTAGCGCGGAACATCGGGAACACGAAATCGCGCACGAATTCTTCGCGCAGGTCTTCGATGTAGATGGATGAGGCACCCATCATTTCGGCCTTGGCGCGCGCGGGCTCCAGTTCTTCGCCCTGACCCAGATCGGCGGTGAAGGTCACGACCTCGCAGCCGTATTCGGTCTGCAGCCATTTCAGGATGATGGATGTATCAAGGCCACCGGAATAGGCCAGAACAACTTTTTTAGGGGCGGTCATGAAAGCAGCCTTTGCGTCAATATGTCTGGTTTTGCGCGATATCGGGTTTTGCAGGCGGGGGCAAGGATATGGCGGGCCGCGTGCCCGATCCGCCTAAGAGAATAGTTTGGGCAAAGTGGAAAACCTTCCCCGCGGGGAAGATCTGGTTTTTGGTGGCAGACACCCTAAAGGGTGTGGGCGGACAGCGGTCTATTCAAATCAACGGCTGAACCAGCGTGCAACAAACGCCGCATCACCATCGTTATAAAGCTCCGCTAGCGCATCGGCAGGTGGCAGCCAGATTGCCATATGCCCTTGTTCTGAAGGGGGGCCGTGTGGCCGCGCGGGTTGGGCGAGATAGATATGGCACAGTTTTTCAGCCCACAGATCGTATTCAGGCATGAAGGTGAACCGTCGGAACGTGCCCAGTTTGCGGGGGCGGGCAATGGAATATCCCGTTTCCTCGAACACTTCGCGGTGCAGCGCACGCAGCGGGCTTTCGCCGGGGTCGATGCCGCCGCCGGGCAATTGCACCTCGAAATGCGGATCACCTTGATAGGTCAGCAGCAGCTTGCCCCCGCGCGGCAGGATCGCATAGACGCCAGCCCGCGTTTTGTACCGCTGTCCGGCCTGCGGGACCGTGCCATACCGTCTGATCATAGCTTGCCCCCTTGGACGCCGGGTTGCCCCGCCTATATAGGCGCGGTATGCCAATTCCTGACAATTAAGGAAACCCCATGAGCCTCAGCGCCAAAATCGCTTGGGACGATACCGTCCTGCCGTTTCAACTTGATGCATCCGACATCCGTGGCCGGGTGGCGCGCCTTGACGGCGTGCTGGAACAGGTATTGCGTCAGCACGACTATCCGCCCGTAATCGAAGGATTGGTGGCCGAAATGGCGCTTTTGACGGCGCTGATCGGCCAATCGATGAAATTGCGCTGGAAACTGTCCTTGCAAGTGCGCGGGTCAGGGGCAGCGCGATTGATCGCCACAGATTATTATGGCCCCACCGATGATGGCGAACCTGCGCGCATCCGTGCCTATGCATCTTATGATGCCGACCGATTGGATCATGATGCGGACCCGTTCAGCCATGTGGGTAACGGCTATTTCGCGATCCTGATCGATCAGGGCGAAGGGACAACGCCTTATCAGGGGATCACACCCCTGGCCGGTGGGTCGCTTGCCGCCTGTGCGCAGACCTATTTTGCGCAGTCTGAACAATTGCCGACCCGCTTCGCGCTGACCTTTGGCCGTTCACAGACACCGGGCGAGGCCGCGCATTGGCGGGCTGGCGGCGTGATGTTGCAGCACATGCCCAAAGCATCGCCCTTTGCCTCAGGCGAGGGCGGATCGGGCGAGGCTGGCCTGCTGGAAGCGCACGACCTGCTGAACGACGACGAGGGCGAAAACTGGAATCGCGCGAACGTTTTGCTGGATACGGTGGATGATCTGGAACTGATCGGCCCGTCTGTGACGCCAACTGACCTGCTGGTGCGCCTGTTTCACGAAGAAGGGCCGCGTGTGTTTGATGCCCAGCCTGTGACGTTCGGCTGCACATGTTCTGCAGACCGCGTCCGGCAAAGCCTGTCGATCTATTCGGCCAAAGATATCGCCACGATGACGACGGACGAAGGCACCGTCACCGCAGACTGCCAGTTTTGCGGGGCGCATTACGTGTTCGCGCCGGAAACGCTGGGCTTTGAAGCCAAAGATGGCAGTGCCTGATCTGCATCACCGATTGGCAAAGGCGTTGTCCCGTACGGGGCACGCCTCGTCTGACTTTGACCTCAATCACGATATCGCAGCGCCACAGGGCCAACTGACGCCGGCGGCGGTGCTGTTCGCCGTGCATGAAGCGACGGGGCAGGTGATCCTGACCAAGCGGTCTGCACGGTTAAAGCATCATCCCGGCCAGATCGCCTTGCCGGGTGGCAAGCAAGACCCAAGCGATGCATCCCTGATTGACGCCGCACTGCGTGAAGCGCGCGAAGAAATTGGTCTGCCCTCTGACATGGTCGATGTTCTGGGCATGCTGCCGCCGCATCAGACGGTGACGGGGTACCAGATTACGCCTGTTCTGGCGGTCCTGCGCGGCGCGTTCCATCCCGAGCCAGAGGCTGGCGAGGTCAGCGAGGTCTTCGAAGTCCCGTTCGATCATCTGACCAACCTGTCGAATTACCAGATCGAAGGCCGCCGCTGGCAGGGCCGAAAACGGCTTTATTACACTGTTCCATACGGTCCCTATTACATCTGGGGCGCCACAGCGCGAATCCTGCGCGCCTTTGCAGAGCGCGTGGCATGACACGCGTCACAGGCGCATGGTTGCAGGATCCTGCTGCACAGCGGATGTGTCGTTTGCTGGCTGATGCAGGATATCAGGCGTGGTTTGTCGGGGGCTGCGTGCGCAATGATCTGCTGGACCAGCCGGTCAGCGACCTTGACCTGACAACCGACGCTTTGCCGGATGAGGTGATCCGCTTGGCCAAGGCCGCAAGGCTAAGGGTGATCCCCACAGGCATGGATCATGGCACAGTCACCGTGGTCGTGGATGGTCAGACGTTCGAGGTCACGACCTTTCGCCGTGATGTCGCGACTGACGGCAGGCGGGCCGTTGTCGCCTTTGCCGACAACATGGTTGATGATGCCCGCAGGCGTGATTTCACGATGAATGCGCTTTACGCGGGGGCGGATGGCGTTGTGGTCGATCCGTTGGGCGGATTGCCTGATCTGTTGGCCCACCATGTACGGTTCATCGAAGACCCTGACCGCCGGATCAAAGAAGACTACCTGCGCATCCTGCGGTTTTTCCGGTTTCACGCGTGGTATGGCGCAGGCGGGATCGACGCGGATGGACTGGCTGCCTGTGCCGCCAATATCGACGGGCTGGCAAGCCTGTCGCGTGAACGGGTCACAGCGGAATTGTTCAAGCTGCTGGCAGCGCCGGACCCTTCACCTGCCATGGCATCGATGGCCGCAACGGGTGCTTTGGCGCAGATATTGCCGGGGGCCGTCGCGCAGCACTTGGCCGTGCTGGTGCATATTGAGGGTGTGGCAGGGTTGGGCCTGTCACCCATCCGTCGCCTTGGGGTGCTGGGCGGTGATCCGGCCAACGCGTTGCGGCTGTCGAAACAGCAGGCGCTGGCTTTGGACCGGATGACATCCGATTTGCCGTTGGCAGAGCTTGCCTATCGGTCAGGTGCGGATGCCGCCATCAACAAGGCGGCGATTGTCGCGGCAAGCTTGGGGCAGGAACTAGACTCTAACACAGTCGAAAACGCCCGTTTTGCTGCGCGTCAGGTGTTTCCGCTGCAAGCCGCCGATTTGATGCCTGAATACACAGGTCCGGCGCTGGGCGCGGCACTGAAAGCGGCAGAGGCCCGCTGGATCAAATCCGGTTTTACCCTGACCAAGGCGGATTTGATTGACTGACCTTTTGCCATTGTTCGGCTTTGTCTTCATCGGGCTGTTTTCGCCCGGCCCGAATGTCATCATGTTAACTGCATCCGGTGCGCAATTCGGGTTTCGGCGGACTGTGCCGCATATTTTAGGGGTAGCGATCGGGGTTGGCATCACCTCTGGCCTGACGGGGCTGGGGATCGGGGCGCTGTTGGCGGCCCAACCGATGCTGGCAAACGTGCTAAAAGTCGTCGCAAGCCTGTGGATATTGTGGATGGCCTACACGCTATGGCACCGGCAACCAGCAAAGGTCGAAGACGGCGACAGGCCGTTCACCCTGATCGAGGCCGTATTGTTCCAATGGGTCAACCCAAAGGTCTGGGCCGTAGCATTCAGCGCGACCGCCTATGTAGCGGCATCGCCGCCCATAACACAGGCCGTCACCTTGGCGGCGACGTTTTCGACGCTGAACCTTGGGGTGTGTTTGTTCTGGGCCAGTGCGGGATCGCTGCTGGCGTATCTGCTGACCAATCCGTCGATCTGGCGGCTGTTCATGCGCGTCATGGCGCTCGCTCTGGCGGTGTTTTCGCTGATGGTTTTCCTTTAACGGGAAAGTTGCTATCTCGGGCGTCTACGACTTGAAAGCAGCCCCATGTTCCGGTTCTTTGAAAAATTGGTCGATCCTTATATCACATATAGGGATAACGACACGCCGCCGACGCGGTTGTATCCGTTTCTGCGCGCCTATGCGGAACCGTTTATGGGGGTGTTCTATGTCACCGCTGCACTGTCGATCATCGTGGCTGGCGTTGAAATCTGGCTGATTTCCTATCTGGGGCGCCTGATTGATATCCTGTCAGACGGCACCCCTGCGCAGGTCTGGGCGCAAAGCGGTACGGAACTGATCCTTGTCGCGCTGTTCATTCTGACGCTGCGGCCTGCGGTGCATGTGTTGCAGGTCATGCTGCTGAACAATACGATCCTGCCGAACTTTGGCACTTTGGTCCGTTGGCGCGCGCATCGGCATGTGTTGCGCCAGTCCGTCGGCTGGTTCGAGGATGATTTCGCAGGTCGTATTGCCAACCGCATCATGCAAACGCCCCCCGCCGCGGGCGAGGTGGTGTTCCAGCTGTTCGACGCGATCACCTTTGCCATCGCCTATATCATCGGCGCGATCATTCTGCTGGGCGATGCCGATATGCGGCTGATCCTGCCATTGCTGGTATGGTTGCTGCCGTATCTGGCGCTGTTGTCGTGGGTCGTGCGCCGCATCGGTCCCGCGTCAGAGGCATCGTCGAACGCCCGCAGCGTCGTGACCGGTCGTGTCGTGGACAGTTATACGAACATCCATTCGGTCAAGATGTTCGCCCACCACGATAGCGAAATCGCCTATGCCAAAGAAGCGATCGAGCAGGCCCGTGTCACGTTTCAGCGCGAAATGCGGCTTTATACGCTGATGGATGTGGTGCTGATGTTGCTGAATGGCGTGCTGATAGTGGGCGTTGTCGGCTGGGCGATCTGGTTGTGGGGGATGGGCACCGCCACGGTGGGCGTGGTGGCTGTGGCGACGTCGCTGACGTTGCGGCTGAATTCCATGTCCGGCTGGATCATGTGGGCAATAAGCAACTTTTTCCGTGAACTGGGCGTTGTTTCCGAAGGAATGAAGACAATTGCGCAGCCCATCACCTTGCTAGACCAAACCCGCAATGAATTGCGGGTTACGGGTGGTGCTGTCACGATCAGCGACCTGTCGCATCATTATGGCCGCGAAGCTGGCGGATTGGACCGGATCAATCTGGCGATTGCGCCGGGTGAAAAGGTGGGTCTGGTTGGGCAATCCGGCGCAGGGAAATCCACCTTGGTCAAGTTGCTGCTGCGGTTCTATGACGCCGAAAAAGGCGTGATTGCCATTGACGGGCAAGACATTGGAAAAGTCACCCAAGACAGCCTGCGCCGCGCCATTGGCATGGTGCAGCAGGATTCGTCGCTGTTGCACCGGTCGGTGCGCGAAAACATCCTGTACGGCAATCCTACCGCGACCGAGGACCAGATGATCGCCGCCGCTAAACAGGCCGAGGCGCATGATTTTATCCTTGGGTTGGAAGATAGCGAAGGCAACACAGGCTATGCTGCGCGCGTCGGTGAACGGGGCGTGAAACTGTCGGGCGGGCAACGCCAGCGGATCGCGCTTGCAAGGGTCATGTTGAAGGATGCACCGATCCTGCTGTTGGACGAAGCGACCAGCGCACTAGATAGTGAGGTCGAAGCCGCCATTCAGCAGACGCTTTATGGCATGATGGCAGGCAAGACGGTGATCGCGATTGCGCACCGGCTGTCGACAATCGCGCAGATGGACAGGATCATCGTCATGGAAAATGGCCGCATTATAGAAGACGGCACGCATGACGCTTTGCTGGCGCAAGGCGGGCAATATGCGCGTTTCTGGGCGCGTCAGTCAGGCGGGTTTCTGGGGCAGGATGCGTCATGATCAAACCTGAACGCTGGATCAACCCGTTCCAACGCGCCGAAGGTGCACCGCCGCAAACCCTGCTAGCATTCCTGCGCTGGTGTCTGGGCGGGGCCATGCCGGTGATCGGTGTGGGTGCGTTGGTATCCGCGCTGGCGGGGATGCTGGAGGTCGCGACGGCCCTCATGCTGGGCTGGGTGATTGACGCGGCGCTGGTCAGCAATGCGCAGGGGTATTTCAGCACCAACCTTTGGTTGTTGGTCGGCGTGGGTGCGTTTTTCGTCCTCTTGCGCCCGATTATTCTGGGCCTGTCAGGGATGTTTCAGGGCGTCGTGCTTGGGCCTGCGCTGAACAATCTGGTTTTGTCGCGGTTGCACCGTCATTCGCTGGGCCAGTCGGTGACGTTCTTTGACAACGACTTTGCCGGACGGATTGCGCAAAAGCAGATGCAGGGCGCGCGGGCGACGACCGATTTCGTGGTCGATATGATCCAGACGGTGGCCTATGCGCTGGCGTCATTGATCGGATCGGTGATTTTGCTGATGACGATCGATTACCGCACGGCGGGTGTGCTGGCGCTTTGGGTGGCGGCCTATGTCTGGCTGATCACGTTCTACATGCCGAAAATCCGCGAAAGATCGCAGGCGCGTGCTGCGAAACGTGCGATGGTGACAGGGCAGGTGGTCGATACGATCACCAATATCAAAACCGTCAAACTGTTTGCCCATGATGCACATGAAGACCGCGCAGCGACCGATGCGATGGCGACCTATTGGGGCAGTGCTGTCCATTTCGGCTGGCTGTCCACGTCGTTCCGGTTCTGGCTGATGGCGCTGGGCGGGCTGCTGCCGGTGCTGCTGGTTGGCACGACGCTGTATTTCTGGTCAATGGGCGCTGCCAGCCCCGGCGATATCGCTGCCGCCGGTGCCATTTCGCTGCGCCTTGCGCAGATGACCGGCTGGGTCAGTTTCACGCTGATGGGCATCTATGCCAACGTGGGCGAGATCGAGGACGCGATGCAAACCCTGTCGCCCGCGCATCAGTTGACCGATGCACCCGACGCCGCAGAGCTTGAGGCCAAGGCGGGCACGATTGATCTGCGTGACGTGACCTTCAGCTATGGCGGCGGTCCGGGTGGCCTTGAAAACGTCAGTCTGTCAATCGCTTCGGGTGAAAAGTTGGGGATTGTGGGCGCGTCAGGTGCGGGAAAATCCACGCTAGTGGCGCTGTTGCTGCGGCTTTATGATACCGAACAAGGGCAGGTTTTGATCGACGGGCATGACATCCGCAATGTGACGCAGGAAAGCCTGCGCCGCCAAATCGCGATGGTCACGCAGGAAACGGCGATGTTCAACCGATCCGCACGCGATAACATCCGCTATGGCAAACCTGACGCCACGCAGGAAGAGGTGGAAGCCGCTGCAGCCAAGGCCGAGGCGCATGGATTTATCCAGTCGTTGCGTGATTTCAAAGGGCGGCAAGGGTACGATTCGCACTTGGGCGAACGCGGTGTGAAACTGTCGGGCGGTCAACGCCAGCGCATCGCCATTGCCCGCGCGATCCTGAAAAACGCACCCATTCTGGTGCTGGACGAGGCGACAAGCGCGCTCGATTCCGAGGTCGAGGCGGCGATACAAGATTCGCTTGAAACCATTATGGAAGGCAAAACGGTCATCGCGATTGCGCACCGTTTGTCGACATTGGCGGTGATGGACCGGATCGTCGTGCTTGACGGCGGGCGTATTGTGGAACAAGGCACCCATGAAGAACTGTTGGCCAAGGCCGGGCTTTATGCGCGCTATTGGAACCGGCAGTCGGGTGGTTTTATCAATGTGCAGGATGCCGCGGAATAAATGCTGACAATCGAAAGCCTGACACATCTGGGCCTTGGTCGCGCCTCTGACGGGCGGTCGCTGATCCCGCGCGTCCTGCCGGGTGAAGAAATTGACGTGGCGCAAGACGGGACCGTGCGGATCGTGACGCCATCGGTGGACCGTGTGGCGCCCCCTTGTCGGCATTTCAAAACCTGCGGCGGTTGCGCGATGCAACATGCCAGCGATGATTTCGTCGCCAGCTGGAAACAGGATATCGTGCAACGCGCACTTCAGGCGCACGGGCTGACGCCAGAATTTCGCGCGATAGCCACATCGCCCGCACAATCCCGCAGGCGGGCTAAATTCGCAGGGCGGCGCACCAAGAAAGGCGCGTTGGTCGGGTTTCACGGCAAGGCGTCGCATACGTTGATCGACGTGCCGGGATGCCAGTTAGTGACGCCGGCCTTGTTGGCGAGCTTTCCAGCCTTGCAAGAACTGACTGTGCTGGCCGCATCCCGCAAGGGCGAGGTTGATCTGACCGTCACCGAAACCGCGCTTGGCCCTGATGTGCTGATCGGCACCGACAAGAACCTGACGCCGGAACTACGTGTCACCTTGGCGGCTTTGGCCAATGCACACGGGCTATCGCGGCTGGTGTGGAACGACGAACCTGTCGTCACGATCAACCCGCCCGATCAGGATTTCGGCGGTACGAAGGTCGCGCCACCCCCCGGCGCGTTTCTGCAAGCCACCAAAGCAGGCGAGACAGCATTGCTGGCCGCGGTCGAAGAAATCACGTCAGGCGCAGGCCGGATCATCGACCTTTTCGCGGGCTGTGGTACCTTCACCCTGCCTTTGGCTAAACGGGCCGAGGTTCACGCCGTGGAATCAGAAGCCACCATGCTGGAAGCGCTTGACCGTGGCTGGCGCGCTGGCCGCAATCTGCGGCGGGTGACAACGGAAACGCGCGATCTTTTCCGCCGTCCGCTGGAACCTGACGAACTTGCCAGTTTTAACGCCGCCGTCATCGACCCGCCCCGCGCCGGCGCAGAGGCACAGATTGAAACGCTGGCACGGTCTGACATCAAGACGATAGCGATGGTGTCGTGCAATCCTGTCAGTTTTGCCCGCGATGCCAAGGTGCTGATCGCTGCTGGCTTTACCATGCCGTGGGTGCAGGTCGTGGACCAGTTCCGCTGGTCGCCCCATGTTGAAATCGTGTCACCGTTCACACGAAAATGACCCCTGCGACAGAATTTCTGCTAGGCTGAAAGGAATCTTCACCCTAAGCATATAACAAAGCGGCGAAGACCGCGTTTATTGGGCAGAGACATGATTACACGACGTTCCATGATGATCGGCGCGGCAGCTGGCTTGGCTGGATGTTCGGCAAAAACGACACCAGCTATTCCGCAGTATTTCGGACCAGATGTAACGCGCATTCAAGTGTTCAAAGAACACCGGACAATGCAGCTTTTGCACAACAACACGCTGTTGCGACAATATAAAATTGATCTCGGGTTCAACCCGCGCGACCACAAAGAACAAGAAGGCGACGGGCGCACACCCGAAGGGGCGTACCGGATCGACCGTCAAAACCCCAACAGCCGTTTTCACCTGTCCATCGGCATTTCATACCCGAATGCTGATGATGTGGCGCGTGCGCAATCAATGGGCGTCAAACCGGGTGGTGATATCTTCATTCACGGCACGCCATCTGCTTGGGCCGGCGTGCCTGACTGGACATGGGGCTGTATCGCCGTGACCAACGACGAGATGGAAGAAGTTTATTCCATGGTCAGGGTCGGCACCAAGATTTTCATCTATACCTGATTGCCGCAGGTTTTGGCCTGACCCCTAGGGGTCAGGAAAAGCCGCCGCCAAAGCTGGGCGCTGTGCCCATGTTCAGTGTCCACCAAAGCTTGCCTGCTGGTTCCTGATACCACGAAAAGCCCATCAAGCGGGCTTCTGGGTCAAGGATCACGCTGCGTGTGCGTTCGTCATTCATCCATGCTGTCAGGGTAGCCAATTCCGATTCATATGATTCGGAAATTGTTTCACCAAGGAAACGACCGGTAAATCCGACACGGCGGGCGCGTTGGACCGGGCTTGATCCGTCGGCACCAAACAACCACGGACGGTTCTGCACTGACATATCGCGCGCATGGGTCGCCGCGGCAGCGGTCAGTTGCGGATCGAGCGTGACAGGTGCAACGCGCGCGGCCTGCCGCAGGCTGTTCACGCTATCAAGCATCCGGAATTTGACTGCAGCCTCGTCAGAGGGGCCAATGATATAGGCTGTTGGCAGCGGCAGGCCATCTGGCCCAAGCGGGCGGTTAGGTGCTGCGGCGCAAGCAGTCATGCCTGTTGCGACGAGTCCAAGGATCAATGTGCGTCTGTGCATGTGTGTTCTCTTTATTCCGGCTCATCGTCCTGTATCGGCAAATTCGCGGCACTTCAAATACACATCAGCGTCAGTAGCGGTGAAAAGCTGGCTGGCGTTGCACTTATACCCGCGAACCGAACAACCGCCGACGAAGCCAGACGACGAAACTGCGCCATACTTTACGCAGCAACGGGGTCTGTACCTCAGGCGGCGCGCTGCCGGCTTGTTCAGCCACCGCGTCCGCGGCGGCAGGCACCACGGGGATCGGTTGGGAATTTCGGACGTAATCGTTTGTTTCGTTGACCAGTTGCGCCAGCGTTCTTTCTAGCTTTTTTGAAACCGGTTTGACGCGTTCTATTTTTGATGGGGTCTTTGGCGCAATGATATCCAGCCACGCCCGCGCTGATTGGATCCGCTTTTGGGGCAGCACATGCATCGCCTTGTCGATCGCGGCCAGAAATTCCGGTTCATACCCATCGAATCGCCCGGCAAGGGGCGGGCAAGGATCGGGGTTTTTGCCCGCGAAGTCAGCCATACGGGTCTGGCTGTTGGTTGGTGCCTCGCCGCTGATGACATGATAGAAAGTCGCGGCAAGCGCATAAAGATCGCTGGCTGGTGATTGAATACCGCCAGAGAAGTAAAATTCTTGCGGGGAATAGCCGTCCTTTACGATCAGCATCGTGGATAACATACGGGTTTCGCGGCTTGCTTCTTCGCGGGCAGCGCCAAAGTCGATCAGAACGGGATTGCCCCATTTATCCAGCAAGATGTTGTCAGGTGAAATGTCACGGTGCAACAAATCGCGCTGGTGGACCAATTCGATCGCATCCAGCACCTTGACCAGAATGTCTTTCACCTGATCCGGCGTCAGCTTGTCATGTTTGCTGTTGATGACATCCAGCAAATCATGGCCTTCGATTAGGTCAAGCGCCATGTAGGCTGTGTCGTTATCTTCAAAAATCCGGTGGACGCCGACAATATTGGGGTGGCGCATCTTGGCGATGCTGCGGGCTTCGCGGATGAACATGTCGACAACGGTGCGGTGTTTGGTCAGATAGCTTTGTGATCTGGGGACAACGCGCTTTCCGTCGCGCCGGCAAAACACCTGCGGGAAACATTCCTTGATGACAACCTTGCGTTCCAGGTAATTATCCTGGGCCAGATATGTAATACCAAAGCCACCAGAGCTGATTTGGCGCAGGACCGTAAATTGATCCTCAAGCAGCACAGTTCCCTGTGCCAGCGCCTCATGTTCCTGTGGCAACGCAGATTTAATACCGTCAGGCGTTGCAGCAATCATTTTTGACCAAATCACGCGTCAAACACGACGCGTCCTTTACACACTCTAAAAATTTAATATTCCTTAAAATTATGTCTTAAATTTGGCGTATGTTATTCATCAACACGTCAGGGTTGCGCGTGCCAAAACACACGCGCACCTTTCGCAGATCGGCGGAGTGGGTTGTTACTTCAACCACCCGTTCAGGTTCTTTTCGATGACACCGCACAGCGCGTCGATATGTGCGACATCGTCGTTAAGGCACGGAATATAGGTGAAATGTTCGCCGCCTGC
>PUNR01000108.1 GCA_003551805.1 Loktanella sp. | reverse complement strand
TGGGATAGGACAGACAGATGAAAACGATTTCAGAAAACCGCAGTTTTGGTGGCACACAAGGCGTCTACAGCCACGCATCTGATGCCTGCGGTGTCGATATGACCTTTGGCCTGTTCCTGCCGGAAGAAGCCGCTGATGGCCCTGTGCCTGTCTTGTGGTTCCTGTCGGGCCTGACCTGCACGCATGAAAACGCGATGATCAAGGCGGGGATGCAGGGCTGGGCCGCCGAACAGGGCATCGCAGTCGTGTTCCCTGACACATCGCCCCGCGGGGAAGGTGTGGCCAATGACGACGCCTTTGATCTGGGGCAGGGCGCTGGTTTCTATGTGAACGCGACGCAAGACCCTTGGGCCAAGCATTTCCAGATGTGGGATTATATCAGCCGCGAATTGCCTGATCTTCTGGCTGCCAATTTCGCGCTGGATATGGACCGTCAGGCGATCACCGGACATTCGATGGGCGGCCATGGTGCGCTGACGCTGGCGATGGGTCTGCCGGGGCGGTTCCGGTCGGTGTCTGCCTTCGCGCCGATCTGCCACCCGACGCGCAGCGATTGGGGCCGCAAGCAGTTCACCGCCTATCTGGGCGCGGATGAAGGCGCATGGGCCGCGCATGACGCGACGCTGTTGATGAAGGACAAGGGGTTTGACGGTCCCGTCCTGATCGACACTGGCACGGCGGACCAGTTTGGTGATCTGCTGGGCACCGAACATCTGGCCGCAGCCATGGCCGCACGCAGGCAGGACGGAGTGTTGCGCCTGCAAAAGGGGTATGACCATTCGTATTTCTTCATCGCGACCTTCATGGAAGACCACGTCGATTTCCACGCAGAGGCGCTTTATAAATGATCTACGTTGATGCCGATGCCTGCCCTGTGAAGGCAGAGGTGGAACGCGTCGGCACCCGCCACGGGCTGAAGATGTTTGTCGTTTCCAACGGCGGCATCCGCCCGTCGCCCAACCCTTTGGTTGAAACGGTGATCGTGCCGGACGGCCCCGACATCGCCGACATCTGGATTGCGGATCGTGCGACCAAGGGCGATGTGGTCATCACGGGCGACATCCCACTGGCTGCCCGTTGCATTGAAAACGGCGCACTGGTGCTGAAACATAATGGCGAACCGTTGACGCAGGCCAATATCGGCAATGTGCTGGCGACCCGCGATCTGATGGCCGATATGCGCGCTGCTGATCCGTTCCGGCAAGGCGGCGGCAAACCGTTTAGCAAGGCCGACCGCGCGCGGTTTCTTGATGCGCTGGAACGCATGGTAAGGGCGGCGGCAAGGGCATGAACACGCTGACCCCCACAGCCCTTGGCGCGCTTTGCGCTGTGCTGGCGGTGGTGTTCTTTTCCGCCAATGACGTGGCGATCAAATGGCTCAGTGATGGCTACGCCCTGCATCAGGTCGTGCTGATCCGGTCGTTTATCGGGCTGGCGATCATTCTGGCGATCATCGCGCCAATGACGGACGGTTTTGCCATTGCCCGCACCAAAAAGCTGAAAATGCATCTGTTACGGGGATCTTTCGTGGTCTTCGCCAATCTGACCTTCTTTCTGGGCCTCGCCGCTATGCCCTTGGCCGAGGCTGTGGCGATCTTTTTCATCAGCCCTTTGGTTATCACCGTCTTTTCAGTGATGTTTCTGGGCGAAACCGTGGGGCCAAAACGCTGGGCGGCGATCGGGCTGGGTTTTGTGGGCGTACTGATCATGGTGCGCCCCGGCACGGCGGCGTTTCAGCCAGCATCACTGTTGCCGCTGGTGTCGGCGTTTTGTTATGCGGGGATGCATATCATGACGCGCCGGATCGGCGGCACAGAATCAGCGGCGACCATGGCGTTCTACATCCAGATCATGTTTATCATCGTCTGTGCCGCGATGGGCCTGACCGTTGGTTGGGGCCAGTTCGGTGACCAGACCGACCCGTCCCTGGCGTTTTTGCTGCGGGCGTGGGAATGGCCGCTTCTGTCCGATCTGCCGGTTTTCGTGTTGATCGGGGCGGGCACGGCCTTTGCCGGTTACCTGATCTCTCAGGCCTACCGTGTGGCCGAGGCATCTTTTGTGGCACCTTTCGAATATCTCGCGCTGCCGATGGCGGTGGTTTGGGGCATGGTCATCTTTGACGAATTTCCGGGCCTGACGGATTATCTGGGCATGGCGTTGATCCTTGCCGCGGGATTGTTCATGGTCTGGCGCGAAGGGCAAAAGCCCGCAGCCAAAATCCGCCGCCCGTTGCGGCGCTAAACAAGGGGATGTCCATGTCAGAGGTCAAAGCCGTCGTGTTCGACATCGGCAATGTGCTGATCGAATGGCAGCCGGAACGGTTTTTCGACAGCGTGATCGGACCGGAACGGCGCAGCGCGATGTTTGCCGCGATTGATCTGCACGGGATCAATGACGCCGTGGATCGCGGCCAGAATTTCCGCGACACGATCTATGCCGCAGCTGACGCCAACCCCGACTGGCGTGACGAGGTCCAGATGTGGCACGACCGCTGGATCGAAATCGCCGCCCCTGCGATTGACCATTCGGTGCGCCTTTTGCGGGCCTTGCGTGCCAAGGGTTTGCCGGTTTTCGCCCTGACCAATTTCGGCATTCAGACGTTCGAGATTGCCGAACCTGTCTATCCGTTTCTGGGCGAATTCGACCGGCGCTATATTTCGGGCCATATGGGTGTCATCAAACCCGATGCGCAAATTTATCAGATGGTCGAGGATGATTGCGGGGTCGCACCGAACGCCCTGCTGTTCACCGACGACCGGATCGACAATATCAATCAGGCCGCAGCGCGCGGCTGGCAAACCCATCTGTTTGATGGCCCGCAGGGCTGGGCTGACCGGCTTGTGGCGGCGGGGCTGCTGACCAAGGATCAGGCGCAATGACCCAGATGATACCCTTTGCACAAGCTGACGCCATGCTGGACTGGCTGGCGCTGACCGATGCGCTGGCCGCAGGACATGCCGGGCCCAAAGCGGATGTGGCGGATGTGTTCTTGTACGAAGGGGACAATACGCTGCTAAACCGGTCCGCATGGATCGCGGGGCTGGGGTTGGCGGTAAAATGCGCGACGATTTTTCCGGAAAACAAGGCCAGCGGCAAACCTGCAGTCAACGGTGCGGTCAACCTGTTTTCTCCTGTTGATGGCACGCTGGAGGCGATTGTCGATTTCCATCTGGTCACCAAATGGAAAACTGCCGGTGACAGCCTGCTGGCTGCGCGCAGGCTGGCGCGGCCTGACAGCCGCAACATTCTGATTGTCGGGGCAGGCACTGTGGGGCAGTCGTTGCGGCAGGCTTATGGTGCTGCCTTTCCGGATGCGCGGTTCACGGTCTGGAACCGCTCGGCGGCGGGTGCGGAACAATTCAAGGCCGCATTCCCTGATGTGACAATCGCAACTGATCTGGAACAGGCGGTGCGCGGGGCGGATATCGTGACCTCTGCCACGATGTCCACTGAACCGCTGATCTTGGGGGATTGGCTGCGCCCCGGCACCCATGTTGATCTGATCGGTGCCTACCGCCCCGATATGCGCGAAGTCGATGATGTCGCCTTGCAAAAATCCCGCATTTTTGTCGATAGCCGCGAGACCACGACGCACCATATCGGCGAGTTGAAAACACCGATCAGCACAGGTGCGATCAGTGCGGATGATGTGATTGCGGATTATTACGCGCTGGACGACTTCAAGCGAGGCAGCGCCGCCGAGATCACATTGTTCAAGAATGGTGGCGGCGCGCATCTGGATCTGATGACCTGCCGCTATATTCTGGATGTCTGGCAGGCAAAGTGATGACACTGCAAGAACGATACGACGCGGCGGTTGCCGCAGGCACATTGACGGCTGATCCGGTGCAACGGGCGGCCTTGCCAGAGCTGGAACGGATCAGGTCCGCGCTGGCCGTGCCAGTCAAAACAGGGTTTTTCCGCAAGGCTCCGCCGCCAGTGCCGGGTCTTTACATGTGGGGCGGTGTGGGGCGTGGCAAATCCATGTTGATGGATATGCTTTTTGCGGCTGTCGATGCGCCCAAGGAACGCTGGCATTTTCATGCGTTCATGCAATGGGTGCATGCCGAAATTGCCTTGGCCCGCAAAGACGGTGTGGATGACGCCATTGCACCCGTGGCCGCGAAACTGGCGGGGCGGGTGCGGTTTCTGGCTTTTGACGAAATGCAGATCAGCGACATCACCGATGCGATGATCGTGGGGCGTTTGTTCACCGCCTTGATCGGTGCTGGCGTTGTCGTGGTCACGACGTCGAACCGCCCGCCCGGTGATCTTTATCTCAACGGTTTGAACCGGCAGCATTTTCTGCCTTTCATCGCGTTGCTGAACGAAAAACTGGTCGTGCATGAACTGGCGAGTGCTGTGGATTACCGTAAGGACAGGCTGGCGGGCAGCCCCAGCTATTTTACCCCGATCAATGCGGAGTCCCGCGCCGCGATCAACGACATCTGGGACAGCCTGAGCCACGGCCAGTCGGACGCTTTGGTGCTGCATGTCAAAGGTCGCGAGGTCGTGCTGCCGCGTTTCCACAACGGTGTGGCGCGGGCGAAATTCTATGATCTTTGTGGCAAACCACTGGGTGCAGCCGATTATCTGGCGCTGGCCGATGCGGTGCGCGTGCTGATCGTTGAAGATATCCCCGCCCTGTCGCGCAGCAATTTCAACGAGGCGAAACGCTTTGTCACACTAATTGATGCGCTTTACGAAGCCAAAGTGCAGCTGATCTGTTCTGCCGCCGCGAGCCCTGAAATGCTGTACCTTGAAGGCGAAGGCACGTTTGAATTTGAACGTACCGCCAGCCGGTTGCGCGAAATGCAATCGGACGGGTGGGGGCAAACGGCGGAATAGAACTTTTATGCGCGCCGCGCGGGGATATTTATGCTCTGACGATAAGATCAGAAGCGTTCGGCGCGCAGTACCTGCGCATCGGTGACGCTGACCACACCGATATGCTTTTTCACAACGGCAAAGATGGCATCCAGCAAACCGTCCAGCCGTTCGGGTTTGATCAGGCAGACGACATTGACCATGCCGGCGCGCCCGACCTGTCCGTCGCGGGTCCATTGGCCGGACCGGCCCGAGCCGCCCAGCACTGGCAGGACGCTGTAGCCAGTGACCCCTGCTTCGGTCAGCGCATCGGTCAGGCGGCGTTCCAAAGGAGCCTCGATCACGATTTCAACGCGTTTGGCAATATGTGTTTGCATCTTATCCTCCGGTCACGGTTTGGGCGATGGCAAGGTACAGCGGGATGCCCAGTGTCAGGTTGAACGGAAAGGTCACGCCCAACGACAGGGTCAGGTAAACCGCTGGATTAGCCTCTGGCAAGGCGACGCGCATCGCGGCAGGCACCGCGATATAGCTGGCAGAGGCGCAGAGCACCATCATCAGAACGATACCGCCGACCGACAGTCCGATCAACATGCCGACGCCTAGGCCGATCATCGCGCTGGCCAGTGGCATCGCAATCGCAAAGCCGACCGCGCCAAGGCTGACGACACCTTTGGATTGCCGCAAACCGCGCCCCGCGATCAGGCCCATATCCAGCAGGAACAGACACAACACACCTTTGAACGGTGCCACGATAAAGGCGCTGATATCCGCCAGCCCCTGTTCGCCCGTGATGGCGCCGATGAAAAACGCACCTACCAGCAGCACGATCGACCCGTTCAGCAGCAATTCACGGATCAGGCCGGGCTCCATGCGCGCCCCGCCACCGCTGCGCGCGACCAGCCACAGGGCGGACAAGATGGCAGGTGCTTCCATCACGGCGGCGACGGCGACCATATAGCCTTCCGACGAGATCATGCGCCCGTTCAGCACTGATGTCGCGGCGACGAAGGTCACAATGCTGACCGATCCGTAATGCGCGGCGACCGCTGCGGCATCAATCGTGGACAGTCCCGTCATGGCGCGCAACAACCCGAAAGCCAGCACAGGCAAGGTAAAGGACAAGATAAGCCCGGCGACCAGCGACAGCACCAGTGTCTGGTCGATCCCATGTGCGCTGACCGCAACGCCGCCTTTGAAGCCGATGGCGAAAAGCAGATAGATCGACATGCCCTTGGCCACAGCCTCTGGGATGGTCAGGTCGGACCGCGCCAGCGCCGCGATCAGCCCCAGCGCAAAGCTCAGGATGATCGGAGAGATCAGGTTGGCCCCTGCGAGCGACAGTATTTCGGACATGGCGGGCTTTCACAAACTTTCGAATAGATCGGTGGCCGGATTGTAGGATTCAAGGCTGCCTTCGCCGATATTTTTCCATAGGCCATGCAAGCTGAGACTGCCATCCACGACCGCACTGCGCACGAAAGGAAAGGTCATCAGATTTTCCAGTGAAATCAGGATCGAGGACTTTTCCAGCGCCCGTTTGCGGCTGGCATCGTCGCCGGGGGGCAAGGTGTCGAATCCGGGGCGCATGATGTCCAGCCAGCGCCCGACAAAGCTGGTCTGTTCATCCAGTTCCGGCGCGCAGCCAGAGCACATGTTGTAACAGCCTTCGACGCCGCCGCAGCCTGAATGGCCCAGAACAACGATATGCGCGACCTTCAGCGATTTTACCGCATATTCGACAGCGGCCGATGTGCCGTGGTGCCGTCCGTCGGGTTCGTATTGGGGGATCAGATTGGCGATGTTGCGGTGAATGAACAATTCGCCCACATCGGCTGCAAAGATCGACGTGACTTGCAAGCGGCTGTCACAGCATGACACCACCATGATGCGCGGGTGTTGCCCGTGGGTGGCCAGATCGTGATAGGTCAGACGGTTGGTTTCGAAGGTGGTCGATTTCCAGAGTGCGTAGCGTTCGACCAGATAGGCCGGAAGCGGGCGGGCATATTGCATTGGTCAGTCCTTGCGCTGTTGGCAACGAATACGTCGCATTTGCAAGAATTTCGAGCAATTTTTCACTGGTTCATCAACCTTATGGGAACTTTACCCGCGTAAGGCTTGTGACATGGATAATTCAAACCCCTTTCCTCGGGACGCGCTTGCGCCGGATGCACAGGTCATTTCGCTGCGCTGTCACAGCATAACGCAGTTTGATCCGCAGGTTTTGGCGCAAGCCTTTGCCACCCGGCCGAAGGCCGAGGTGGAAGAGATGCTGTGCAAAATTCTTGAATCCATCGCGCAATGGCTGGATCAGGTTGAAGAAGGGCTGACAACACTGTGTTTCAAGCAGATTGACAAACCTGCCCGCCGGATCGCGCTGCTGGCAGGGCAGATCGGGTTGACGGAACTGGCCGTGGCGGCGGGCCATGTGGGGCGCTGCGCTGTCTTGGGCGATGCCTTTGCGCTGGCGGCGACGATCGGGCGGCTGGAACGTGCTTTTGATCAGGCCGTGACAGAGGTTTGGGATTTCCGGCATCGCTAGGCAATCACATCGGCGGCTGATCTGCGATTGTCTTGTGACATGGGTTGGCCCTTGCAGTGGCGGGGTGGCGGGTTAGTCTGCCAGGTGATCTGAACTGACAGGATAACCTATGCCCCTTTGTTTCGCCGAACCGCATGCCAGTGCAATTCCCGTTCATATTGTCGGGGCAGATGCTGCCGAAGCAGTTGTCGCGGCATTGCCGGACGGGTCCAGACAATGGGCTGCGTCGCAGGGTTTTACCGCTGCTTTGGGGCAGGTGCTGATGTTGCCGGATGCGCAGGGCGGGATCGCGCAGGTCTTGGTCGGCTACGGCACACCGCAGGCGCGCGTGCGCGGACGGTTCCATTTGGGGGCTGTTGCGCGGCAATTGCCAAAGGGCGATTACCGGATCGCATCCGGTCTTGACGGCACCGCGCTGGAAGAGGCGGCGCTGGCGTGGCTGCTGGCGGGGGATCAGTTTGACCGCTACCGCAAACCCGCCGAAAAAATCGCAGGTCTTGTGGCCCCCGAAGGCATTGACGCCGCGCGCATCACGATCATCGCGCAGGCTGAGGCGTTGACCCGCGATCTGATCAATACACCGGCATCCGATATGGGCCCGGAAGAGCTTGAACAGGCCGCACGCGATCTGGCCGATGGGCACAATGCGACGATGGATATGACTTGCGGCGATGATCTGCTGGGCGCAAACTTTCCGCTGATCCATGCGGTAGGCCGCGCCAGCCCGCGTGCGCCACGGTTGATTGACATGCGCTGGGGCGACACCGGCCCGCAGCTGACGCTGGTGGGCAAGGGTGTGTGTTTTGACACTGGTGGCCTGAATATCAAACCCGGCGCGTCGATGGGTCTGATGAAAAAGGATATGGGCGGGGCTGCCACGGTATTGGGTCTGGCGCAGATGATCATGGCGCTGGGCCTGCCGTTGCGTCTGCGTGTGCTGATCCCTGCGGTGGAAAACAGCATTGCGGGCAATGCGTTTCGACCGCAGGATATCTTGCACTCGCGCAAGGGGCTGACGGTCGAGATTAATAATACCGATGCCGAAGGGCGGCTGGTGCTGGCCGATGCCTTGGCGCTGGCGGATGAGGAAAGCCCCGATCTGGTGATTTCCATGGCGACCCTGACTGGGGCTGCGCGGGTCGCGGTGGGGCCGGATCTTGCGCCGTTTTTCACCGACCACGACGATCACGCCATGGCCATTGCCGATGCCGCGCGGCAGGTCGCTGATCCTGTCTGGCGCTTGCCGTTCCACGAACCCTACGAGGCGATGATCGAACCCGGTATCGCCGATCTGGACAATGCGCCCAGCGGCGGCATGGCCGGTTGCATTACCGCAGCGCTGTTCCTGCGCCGCTTTGTGCAAAGCCCCTATGTTCATTTCGATGTCTATGGCTGGCAACCCAGTGCCGCGCCGTCACGCCCGAAAGGTGGCGTTGGCATGGGCGCGCGGGCGCTGCTTGCTGCTTTGCCACGGCTGCTGAAGCTGTGACAGACCGCCGTCTGACGCCCGCCAACGGCCGTGTTGCCGCCTTGCATCTGGCGGGGCAGGTTGCAGCAGACAAGTATCTGGCGGGCGTGCCGATGATGCTGACCTGCCCTGTCAGCGATCTTTGCGCCGCACCTGCGGGCGCGCGCGACCGGCAAGTGTTGCTGGGGGCCGTGGTCACCGTGTTTGAGGATCGCGCCGGTTGGTCTTTTGTGCAAATGGCGGACGGGTATGTCGGTTATGTCGCATCAGACCGGCTGGGGCAGGTCAGGGACACCACGCATATGGTCGGCACAGCCGCCACCCACGCCTATCTGGCAGAGGATTTCAAATCCCCCGATGTCATGAGCCTGCCCTTTGGCGCGCGGGTCACGGTGCTGGATGAACGGGCCAAGTTCTTTGAAACGACCCTGGGGTTTATTCCTAAAAAGCATCTGCGCCCGCTTGACCGGCCCTTTACCGACCCTGCGACTGTGGCACAGCTGCATTTCGGGGTGCCTTATCTTTGGGGCGGCAATTCCACGCGCGGGATCGATTGTTCGGGGCTGGTCGCCGCGGCCTTGAACGCTTGCAGCATCGCCAGCCCTGCCGATAGTGACTTGCAATGTGCGGGGCTTGGCGCGGATTTCACGGGCACCGCAAGGCGTGGTGATCTGATCTTCTGGCGCGGCCATGTCGCGATGATGGTGGATGAGGCGACGCTGATTCATGCCAATGCGCATCACATGGCGACCGCCTATGAACCGCTGGAGGCTGCGACCCTGCGCATCGCAGCCCAACAGGGCGGGCCCGTCACCGCCCGCCGCCGGATTTAATGTAGCACCGGCGGGATCCGCAGTGTCAACATCTGCGCGATCCGCAGACCAAAGGCGCTGGCCGCTGCCGTCAGATGCATCGCCATGTCAGGGCGGATGAGGTCCATCGCCAGCCACAGCGCCTCTTCGCGTTCGCCAGTTGCGGCGGTGGCGATGAATTGCGCGAAAGCGGCTTCATCCGCACCCAGACAGGGGCAATCGACTGCATGGCGCATCAGCTTGCGCTGATGGTGCTGCGACAGCAGGGTGATCACAGTCTCGAACGCTTCGATCGCGGTACCGGCGCGGCGGGGGCCTAGGCCATTGGTCAGATCACGGCGCACGGCGGCACGGCCTTCAGGGCCGTCACACCAGAGCCGCAGATAAATCACGCAGCAGGCGTTCAGATCATCCAGCTGTCGCAAGGATGGGGTGGGGTCCGCTGCCATCTGGCGGTGATGCAGCGTCATTTCGTCAGGATCAGCTTGCCCGCGCGGGTTATGCGCAGGGTGTAAATCTGATCGTTCAGCACGATATGCGCCTGCGCACCGCCTTCGGTCAGCTGGGCCACATCATGGGTCGGCACCGTTTGCTGCGGCTTGATCTGCGTTTGAATATTCATCTGCCATTAACCTTTCATGCGGATGATCGGGCTTGCCTGCAGACAGCGGGCTGGCTGGACGTGGCGCAATCATCAGGTTTATGGCGGAAAATGTCAATCCGACTTTTTTAGTCAGGTATAGATTATTTATCTACCAGCCGGATCAGCTTGCGTTCCAGCACCTGCAACACCGCCTTCAGGTCATTGCCGCGCTTCAGGACCCGGCCGTCCATGCCGATCACCGCGTATTGCCCCTGGCGCAGGCGCAGGCGGGGGTATTTTTCGATCCGGTAAAGCGGGTTTTCCGCCGTGCGCCGAAAGATGGAAAACACGGCTGAATCGCGCAATGTGGAAATCCCGTAATCACGCCATTCACCAGCGGCGACCATGCGCCCGTAAAGGCCAAGGATCAGCCCCAGTTCGGTACGGTGAAAGGCCACCTGTGGCGGGGCGTGAAACGGTGGGGGCTCGATGCTCATAGGCAAGGTTCGCGCGATCGGACGCGAAAATCAAGCGGTCAGCCGCAGCGGATATCGCTGATCATGCCTGCGCGGTCGATATAGAAATTGATCCGTTCGTCGCGGTAATCCATCGTGACCATGTCGTCAGGGCGGATGACGCGGACCATATCCATGATCAGCACCCGTTGCAGCGCCGTTGCCGGTTGCCCGACCAGCCCGATGTGGCGTGTCGCGTTGCAGGTATCGGGCAAGCTGGGTGCAGGTGCCGGATCGGCCTCAGGCACGGCGCAGGCGGCAAGCAGCAGGAAAGGGATCAAATAGCGCATAGGCTTATAAGCACGATTGCGGTGAACTTTGGCAAGACCAAGGTTGAACTTGATCCGGTTTTCGCAGATCAAAGATCCAAATGAACAGGAGGCATCAGGATGCGCACACGTGCAGCAGTGGCGATGGCAGCGGGCAAGCCGCTGGAAGTGATGGAAGTCAATCTCGACGGTCCCCGCGCAGGCGAGGTGCTGGTCGAAATCAAGGCAACCGGCCTGTGCCATACCGATGAATTCACCCGATCCGGCGACGACCCCGAAGGTGCGTTTCCGGCGATTTTGGGTCATGAAGGCGCAGGCATCGTGCTGGAAGTGGGCGAGGGCGTCACATCGCTTCAACCGGGCGATCACGTCATCCCGCTTTACACGCCCGAATGTCGTGAATGCGAATATTGTCTGAATCCGAAAACCAACCTTTGTCAGAAAATCCGCACCACACAAGGCAAGGGCGTGATGCCTGACGGGACCAGCCGGTTTTCGATGCTCGATGGCACGCCGATCCTGCATTACATGGGCTGTTCGACATTCGCCAATCACACGGTCCTGCCGGAAATTGCGCTGGCCAAGGTCCGTAAGGACGCGCCGTTCGACAAGATCTGTTACATCGGTTGCGGTGTGACCACAGGCATCGGCGCGGTCATCAACACCGCCAAGGTCGAAATCGGCAGCCGCGCGATTGTGTTCGGTCTGGGCGGGATCGGTCTGAATGTCATTCAGGGTCTGCGTCTGGCCGGTGCGAACCAGATCGTTGGTGTCGACCTGAACGAAAGCAAGATCGAAATGGCCAAGCGTTTCGGCATGACCGATTTCGTGAACCCCAAAAAGGTCAGCGGCGATCTGGTTGCGCATCTGGTGGAACTGACCGGCGGCGGTGCGGATTACACGTTTGACGCCACCGGCAATGTCGGTCTCATGCGCACAGCGCTGGAATCGGCGCACAAGGGGTGGGGCGAAAGCATCATCATCGGCGTGGCGCCTGCGGGTGCCGAAATCTCGACCCGGCCATTCCAGCTGGTGACAGGGCGCAGTTGGCGTGGCACCGCCTTTGGTGGCGCACGTGGCCGGACCGATGTGCCCAAGATCGTGGACTGGTACATGCAGGGCAAGATCGAGATCGACCCGATGATCACCCACAAGCTGAAGCTTGAGGATATCAACAAAGGCTTTGATCTGATGCATGCAGGCGAAAGCATTCGCGCTGTCGTCGAATTTTAAGCTGCTTTTGCGGCACTGAAAGGATTAACATGGCCAAGGATCGCATGTTGTTGGCCGTGTTGATCGACGCGGACAACATCCCCGCCAAATACGCAGGCCCCATTCTGCGCGAAGTGACGACCTATGGCGAACCTGCCTTGCGCCGCGTCTATGGTGACTGGTCCAGCCCTGCGCTGGGTGGCTGGAAAAAAGAAGTCGTCGAACTGGGGCTGGTGGCCAATCAGGAAACCGCCAACACCCGCGGCAAGAACGCCAGCGATATCGGGCTGGTGATTGACGCGATGGATATTTTGCACACGGGGCGGTTTGACGGCTTTGTGCTGGTCAGCTCTGACAGTGATTTCACGGCCCTTGCCAACCGTTTGCGCGAAAACGGCGTCGTCGTGATCGGTATTGGCGAAGGCAAGGCGCCTGTCAGCCTGCGCAATGTCTGCAACCGTTTTATCCTGATCGAAAACCTTGTGGATCAGGACAAGGATGTGCCTTCCCCCGCCAAAGGTGACACGGCCAAGCCGGTTCCCGCAACCGGTGCACCGACACGGCAACCGCCATCAGCAGCGATCCCGATGGTGATTAAAGCGATGGAAAGCATCGACCCTGAAGGCGAATGGTTTTCGCTGGGCCAGATCGGGCAATACATCACGCGTGCCACGCCCGATTTCGACCCGCGTACCTATGGCAGTGCGAAACTGTCTGATCTTTTGGTCAAATCAGGCCGGTTCGAGGTCAAGAAAGGCACTGGAAACCACCTTGAAGCCCGCAGGCTGGACTAGGTATCAACACCGTAGCGCGCCATGAACATCGCGACGGCACCGTCTATGGTGCGGTCTTTTTCGGCTTTGGTAAAGCTTTTGGCCATGCTGAACACCATCCGCGAAAACAGGTCAGCCTTGCAAAGTTCATGGAACTGGTCGGCAGCCAGCGCCACATCATCGATCTGTAATTCACCGCGTTCGATCGCGAGATGAAAGAAATCTGTCATCCGTTCGCGGATCAACATCGGGCCACAGGCGTAAAATTCGCGCGCAAGTTCGGGAAAGCGTTCGCTTTCACCAACGCAGACACGAAACACACGGGTGCCGAATTCCGACGTGATGAAATCGACCATTTCGCTGGCGATCTGGCGCAGCACTGCGGGTGCAGGCGCGGTGATATCAATGGTTTCGATCGCATGTTCGGCCTGCCGCTGGCAGGCTTTCTTGGCGACTTGCATGAACAGGAACCGTTTGTCAGGGAAATAGCTGTAAAGCGTGGCCTTCGAGACACCCGCAGCACGCGCGATGTCGTCCACTGACGCACCTTCATATCCGTCGGACATGAAAACCTGCCGCGCGCCTTCAAGGACCTGATCGAATTTGCGGCCCTTTTTCGGCTCTGTCGCACCATCTGGCATTGTCGTCTCCCCTTGCGTGGAACCATAAACTGACCGGTTCACTTCGGGCAAGGCGATAACGCCAGTTTGACGGCAGCGATCCTGTACCCCGATTTACTTGGTGGGCATAGAACAGGTTTCAACCAGTGCTGCCGCAGCACCGCTGCAAGATTGCGTGACGTCAGGCGTTGGCGGGGCGGGAAAAGTCAGCAGTGGCAAGCTGAAGGAAAATGCCATCGCAACAGCTGGGCCGGTTACGACAAGGGTCAGGGCAGTGGCAGCGAGTGTTAGTGGTTTCATAACATTCATCCTATTCTCAATAGCTATATGAACTAAACGGTACAGTTTTATCATGCAAGCAAAAAGTGAACTGATCGGTTCATATTTGGGGCTTGCGAGGTTCTGGTAAAAGCATAAGTTAGAATCATTCTAAGAAATGGGGTGCTGCGATGATTCCCGGTTTTGCGACACGACGCCGCTTTG